>CAZCOE010000037.1:0-20139 GCA_964500525.1 uncultured Clostridia bacterium
GAGTCATTGAACTTTGGTGACCTGGTACTTGGCGCCAAGGCAGAGGTTGCTACACCCGCACCTACACAGGCACCTGACGATGGCACAGAGCCCACAGCAGCTCCCACCGAAACTAACAATGGCACCGAGGAGAAGACCCCCAACAACACATGGATTTACATCGTTGTTGCAGCAGTTGTTGTAGTTGCAGTAGCAGCAGCAGTTGTCGTTGTACTTAAGAATAAGAAGAAGTAATCTTAACTGACAACATATTTAAACACACTAAACGGTCAGGCATATCGCCTGGCCGTTTTTTTAAATGTGCCCGGTGGGGAAATACAGAGGATTATATGGACAGTGCCCCTTGGCTCTCAGCTCATTAGCCACAAAATTCTCAAAGAAGATACCGGATAGAGTATTCTCTCTGTTGTTGGATATAAAGGAGGCTGCGCTTAGGCCGCTTTGATATGAGAACACACCAATATCTCCGAGAAACAGACGGAAGTTGCTTTCACTATTAGGCATAAGGGGCATAGTAATATGCTTCTTCAGCGCAAAAACATTTTAGAGAAGACAGCACATTGGGACATTCCTGTACTTCGTCAAAAATCAATAGAGTATTGTTGTCAATCTGCCTGCCCTTATCAAGGGAGACATATTGGATTATCTTTCCTGCATTGGCAGTATTTGAATAAAATTCACTATCTGTGTGTTTTCCGGAATAACAGGGCAAAAAACATTATTTAATTTAGCAAGATAAAGTGCTAAAATACAAAAACCATGAGAAGTGAGGAGATATGTGGATTATGGATATGCATGGGCCTGAGATGACTAGCCTGTTCGAAGCAATACTTTCCCTGGAGTCTCCAGAGGAATGTGCCATGTTTTTTGAGGATATCTGCACCATCAAGGAGCTGCAGGCCATGGCCCAGCGCCTACAGGTTGCGGAACTCCTTGAGTCCGGCAAGAATTACGTGGAAATTTACCAGGACACCGGAGTTAGTTCTGCAACTATCTGCCGAGTTAATAAGTGCCTCATGTATGGCAGTGGAGGCTATCGCACAGCCCTGTCTCGCATGAAACAGGCGGAGGGAAATAGTGAAAATAGATAACGCCATATTTACAAACGAGGAGAGAGCCATATTTGCCCTGCGCAGCCTCTATGACCGCTACGGATACAGCCGGTACAAAATGGGCCGTTTTGAAGAGTATGACCTGTATGTCCGCAACAAGGACTTTTTGGTTTCCGACGAGATTATTACATTTACGGACCGCAGCGGCAGACTGATGGCCCTCAAGCCTGACGTTACCCTGTCCATAATCAAGAACACCACAGACGTTCCCGGCCAGGTTCAGAAACTATATTACAACGAAAATGTATACAGAGTTCCCAAGGGCGGCAGCTCATTTAAGGAGATCATGCAGGCGGGAGTGGAGTGTGTAGGTGACCTGGACACAGAGAGCATTGCAGAGGTGGTGCTGCTGGCCGCCCGCAGCCTTGACATGCTGTCGGATAGTTTTGTTCTGGACATATCCCATATGGGATTTATATCTGCTGTGCTGGATGCCAGCGGCCTGTCGGATTCGGGCAGGAGCCAAGCCCTGAATTGCTATAGGCACAAGAACCTCCATGAATTAAATGAGGTATGCAGGGCAGAGGGAGTGGATTCCTCCAAGCTCACAGCAATTCTGGACTGCTGTGGCAACCCGGCCCAGGTTCTGCCCAGGATAGAGCAGCTGTTGGTGACTCCTGCAGAGCAAACTGCATACCGGGAGTTCCGGGAACTATGTGATGCCCTGGAGGACTGCGGCTACGGCGACTCATTGAGGGTGGACTTCTCAGTGGGAAATGACCTGAAGTACTATAGCGGCGTGGTGTTCAAAGGCTATGTACAGGGCATACCCACCGGCATCCTGTCAGGGGGCCAGTACGATGCGCTGCTCAGGAAGATGGGCCGCAGCAGCAAGGCCATCGGCTTTGCAATCTATGTAGACCTGCTGGATAAAATGGATGGCATGTGGGACAATTCGGCGGCAGTGGAGGGAAATACACTTGAAGACAATGGTTAATATCGCATTGCCCAAGGGGCGCCTTGGTGAAAACACATATGCAATGCTCAAGGCTGCCGGATTCCAATGTCCGGCCATAGAGGAGAGTAACCGCAAATTGGTATTTGAAAATCCGGAGAAGGGCGTCAGATATTTCTGGGTTAAGCCCTCGGATGTGGCCATATACGTGGAGCGAGGAGCTGCAGATGTGGGCATAGTGGGCAAGGACATCTTGCTGGAATACAAGCCCGACGTATACGAGCTGCTGGATCTGGGTCTGGGCAGGTGCCGCATGGCAGTGGCCGCTCCCAAGGGATTCAAGGAACCCACAGGAACTACTCTCAAGGTGGCCACCAAATTCCCAAACATCGCCCAGAGCTACTACGATTCCAAGAGCAGGGATATAGATATCATCAAGCTTAACGGCTCCATAGAGATTGCCCCTTTGTTGGGCCTGTCCCACGTGATTGTGGATATAGTGGAGACCGGAGGCACCTTGAGGGCCAACAACCTGGAGGTCTGTGAGGAGATAGTTCCAATCAGCGCCAGAATGATTGCCAACAAGGCAGCGTACAAGTTCAAGAATCAGGAGATCAATTCCATCCGACAGGGACTGGAGAGACAGAGGGAGGTACAACAGTGATTTCCATAATGAAATACGGCGAAATCAGCAACTCTGAGATATTTGCCAGACAGAATCGGATTGCAGATACAGAGGCTATTGTGGCCGAGATTATTCAGAATGTCCGCAGGAACGGCGACAAGGCGGTCAAGGAATATACCGCCAGGTTCGACAAGGTGGCTTTGGACAATATGGAGGTAACCCGGGAGGAAATCCAACAGGCTGTGGAATCGGTAGAGCCTGAGTTCCTGGACATACTTGGCAAGGCTGCTGACAACATCCGCAGATTCCACTCCAGACAGGTGCGGAACAGCTTTATCATTACAGAACAGAATGGTGTTGTGTCCGGGCAGAAGATAACGCCTATCGAGAAGGTTGGGCTCTATGTTCCCGGTGGAACAGCAGCATACCCCTCTACGGTTCTGATGGATACAATACCAGCCAAAATTGCAGGATGCGGACAGGTGGTTATGGTAACTCCTCCCGGCCGGGACGGCAAGGTGAATCCGGTCATTCTGGCAGCAGCCAGTATTGCGGGCGTACAGCGCATATTCAAAATTGGGGGAGCCCAGGCAGTGGCAGCTCTGGCATATGGCACAGAATCAGTGCCCAAGGTGGACAAGATTGTAGGCCCGGGCAATGCATTTGTGGCTGAGGCCAAGAAGCAGGTGTTCGGCCAGGTGTCCATAGATATGATTGCCGGTCCCAGCGAGATATTGGTGGTGGCTGACGGCAGCAGCAACCCGGCACATGTGGCCGCAGATCTGTTGTCCCAGGCTGAGCACGATACCATGGCCAGCGCAGTTCTGGTAACAGACAGCGAGGAACTGGCCCAGGCAGTCAGCCTGGAGCTGGAGAGACAGATTCACCTGCTGCCCAGAGCAGAGATTGCCGAAAAATCCATCGACACCAACGGCAAGATTATAATCGCCCCGGATCTCAGAACAGCAATTGACATTTCCAACGAAATTGCACCGGAGCACCTGGAACTCATGGTGGACAACCCCTTTGACTATCTGGATGGAGTCAAAAACGCCGGTTCGGTTTTCATGGGCAGATATTGCCCTGAGGCATACGGCGACTACTACGCAGGTCCCAACCACACATTGCCCACCAGCGGCACAGCCAGATTCTCCAGCCCACTGTCTGTAGATGACTTTGTCAAAAAGACACAGTACACCTACTACACAGAGGAAGCCTTCAGGAATGCAGCCCGGGATGTGGCATATTTTGCCCGTAAGGAAGGGCTGGAGGCCCACGCCAGAAGCGTAACATCCAGAACAGAGGAGTAATATGAGTCGATATTTTGCAGAAAGGTTCCAGCACATGGAGGCCTACGTCCCTGGGGAACAGCCCAAGGACATGGAGTATATTAAGCTGAATACCAACGAGAGTCCCTATCCTCCTGCACCATCTGTGCTGGAGGCAATAACACCACAGCAGCTGGAGCTGCTGAGATTGTACCCTGACCCAACCTGCGCAGCCCTGAGGACCAAGCTGGCCGGACTCTGTGGCTGCGATGCTGAGAATATCTTTGTAACCAACGGCTCCGACGATGCCCTTAACTTTATATTCATGGCATATGGCAGCAAGGGGGCTGTTTTCCCGGATATTACATATGGATTCTACAAGGTTTTCGGGGAGCTCAACGGAGTGCCCTGCAGGGAGATTCCTTTGAGACAGGACTTTACCATAGATCCGGACCAATACATGGGACAGAACCGGCTGATTCTCATTGCAAACCCCAATGCCCCCACCGGCATGAGCATGGAAATGGCAGCTATCGAGGGTATTATCAAGTCCAATCCGGATTCCATCGTGGCCATAGATGAGGCATATGTGGACTATGGCGGCCGGAGCTGCGCCCCATTGGTGGCAAGGTACGACAACCTGCTGGTGGTCAGGACCTATTCCAAGTCTCGGAATATGGCGGGAGGCCGACTGGGCTATGTAATAGGCAATGCCGGACTTATTCAGGATCTGGAGAAACTAAAATACTCTACCAACCCGTATTGCATTAACAGGCTGACAATGGTGTTGGCAGAGGCTACTGTGGATGCGGACCAATACTATACGGAATGCTGCGCCAAGGTGATACGGACCAGAGAATGGACTGCCCGGACATTGACAGAGTTGGGATTCAATGTGCTGCCGTCTGACGCCAACTTCATATTTGCCAAGTCGCCGGAGATTGGCGGCCGGGAACTGTACATGGCCCTGAAGGCCAGAGGCATATTGGTCAGACATTTTGGAAATCCCAGAATAACAGACTATGTGCGAATATCTATAGGTACACCACAGCAGATGGATAGATTTATGGAGACAGTTAGGAAAATTGTAGGCGGAGGTAGTCTATGAGATACAGCGAAGTAGACAGAGCAACCAAGGAGACCCAGATCCGGTTGAGCATCAACCTGGACGGCACAGGACGCAGCGTGGTGGATACCGGCTGCGGATTCCTGAACCACATGCTGACCCTGTTTGCAGCCCACGGCAGGTTCGACCTGGAAGTAAAGTGCGTTGGGGATCTGGAGGTGGACGACCACCACACTGTAGAGGATGTGGGCATCTGCCTGGGTCAGGCATTTGCACAGGCCCTGGGAGACAAGCGAGGCATCCTCCGCTACGGCAGCTGCATTTTGCCCATGGACGAGGCATTGGTTATGACAGCTGTAGACCTGTCCGGCAGGACATGCCTGTGCTTTAAGCTGCCTGTCCGCTCCCAGAAGATTGGAACCTTTGACACAGAATTGGTCAAGGAGTTCTTTGAGGCATTCACCAGAAAGTGCCCCATGAGTCTGCACATCCGCAGATTGGCAGGGCGCAATTCCCACCATATCGTGGAGGGAGCATTCAAGTCTGTGGCCAGATCTCTCAGACAGGCTGTATCCATAGACAGCGCCAATCCCGACAGTGTGCCTTCTACCAAGGGAGTGCTGTAGATGATAGGCATTATCGATTACGGAGTAGGCAATCTGTTCTCCTTAAAGTCCTCCTTCAGCCAGGTGGGAGCTGAGGCCTTTGTCTCAGGCAATCCGGAACGGCTGGCTGAGGCAGACCGGTTCATTTTGCCCGGAGTGGGAGCCTTTGGAGATGCAGTTCACAAGCTGCGTCAATGTGGATTGGACAGATTTGTCCTGGACCGGGCTGCAGCCGGCAAGCCTTTGATGGGCATTTGTCTTGGCATGCAGATGCTGTTTGAGGATAGTTATGAATTCGGCCACCACATGGGACTTGGCCTCCTGAAGGGTAGTGTGGTTCCAATGGAGGGAGCATTGCCGGAGGAACTCAAGATACCCCACATAGGATGGAACAGCCTTCACAAGGTTAACACCCACAGCAAATTATTGGAAAATGTGAATGAGGGGGAATTCGTATACTTCGTCCACTCATTCTGCGCCAAGGACTGTGATGATTCGCTTGCTGCAACCACAGAGTACGGACTCAACATTACCGCTGCAGTGGAGAAGGGCAACATATTCGGCTGCCAATTTCATCCGGAGAAAAGCGGCAAGGTGGGCTTGGAGATTCTGCGCAGCTTTGCCGGCGAAAGGAGATAACTCATGAAAATATATCCTGCCATAGACCTGTATAGTGGCAAGGCAGTCCGTCTGTTCAGAGGAGACTACAGCCGGATGACTGTATACAGCGAAAACCCGGCCGCAGTTGCCCGGGATTTCAAAGAAAAGGGAGCAACCTGTCTCCATCTGGTAGATCTGGAGGGGGCACAGAAAGGAGTTCCCGCCAATCAAAGTGTTATCCGTGAAATTGTAGATGCATTTCAGGGCTTTGTGGAACTGGGTGGCGGCATCCGCACTATGGAATCTGTCAGGTTCTACCTAAATGCGGGAGTGGACCGAGTTATCCTGGGCACAGCCGCAGTTGAGAATCCGGAGTTCCTCTCTGAAGCGGTCCGGGAGTATGGACGCAAAATCGCTGTAGGCGTAGACATTAAGGACGGCTATGTGGCCATCAAGGGGTGGACTGAGAAATCCCAAACCACAGGGGAGGAGTTCTTTGAGCAGATGGAAAATCTGGGGGTTTCCACTGTTATCTGCACAGACATTTCCAGAGATGGAGCAATGCAGGGAACCAACCTGGAGCTCTACAGCAGCTTGAGCAGGAATTACCACATAGACATTATTGCATCCGGAGGGGTTTCCTCTATGGAGGACCTGCGGGCTCTGAATCGTATGGGACTTCACGGCGCCATTGTAGGCAAGGCATATTACGTTGGGGCAATCGACCTGCAGCAGGCAATTTCGGAGGTACGATGATAACCAAGCGAATCATCCCCTGTCTGGATGTGAAAGATGGCAGAGTAGTCAAGGGTGTTAATTTCCGGGAACTGCAGGACGTGTCATCTCCTGTGGCTCTGGGCAAGTACTACAGCGACAACGGCGCTGACGAGCTGGTTTTCTACGACATTACCGCCTCCAATGAGGGGCGCAGGCTGTTTGCAGACATTCTCACCCAGGTGGCATCCACCATATTTATCCCATTGACCGTAGGTGGAGGCATTAACTCATTGGAGGATTTTGACAGGGTGCTGAACTGCGGAGCGGACAAGGTCAGTGTGAATTCCGGCGCCATTGCCAACCCGGACCTGGTGGGGGACGCTGCTAAGAAATACGGACGGCAGTGCGTGGTGCTCTCCGCCGACATCAAGAGAGTTAATGGAGAGTTCAGGGTATTTGCCAAGGGCGGCCGGCAGGACACCGGCATGGAGGCAATATCCTGGATCCGGCGCTGCGTGGACAATGGAGCGGGAGAGGTGGTAGTAAACTCCATCGACACCGACGGGGTTAAGCAGGGCTTCGATCTGGAAATGCTGGAGGCAGTGTGCAATGCAGTGCAGGTGCCTGTAATTGCATCCGGCGGAGCAGGTTCCCCGGAGGACTTTGTCCGGCTGTTCTCCCAACTGCCCCAGGTGGACGCAGGGCTGGCTGCCTCCATATTCCACTTCGGTCAGGTAAAAATAAATGATCTAAAGAAGCAGCTAAGGCAAAACAATATTCCGGTGAGGTTATAACATGATAGACATTAATATGCTTAAGTTTGACGACAGGGGTTTAATCCCTGCCATTGTGGTAGATGCAGACAGCAACAAGGTGCTGACATTGGCATACATGAACAGGGAGAGCCTGGAAATAACCATGGCCAAAGGGCTGACCTGCTTCTACAGCCGCTCCAGACAGGAACTATGGCTCAAGGGCGAGACCTCAGGAAACTACCAGCACGTAGTCTCCATCACAGCTGACTGCGACGGAGATGCATTGACAGTCCGGGTTCGCAAGGATGGACCTGCCTGCCACCTGGGCACCGACTCCTGCTTTACCCAAGAGGTATTTGTGGGAAGCGAGCCCGACGGATTCACTCTTGAGATCCTGTACCGACTGCTCCAGGGCCGTAAGGCCACATTGCCTGAGGGCTCCTATACAACCTACCTGTTCCAGAAGGGTATGGACAAAATACTCAAGAAGGTGGGCGAGGAAAACACCGAGGTTATTATCGCAGCCAAGGCCGGGGATAAGGCGGAGACCATTTACGAAATCGCCGATTTGGCATACCACCTTATGGTGCTGATGGTGGAGATGGGAATCAGCCCGGAGGACATCAGGAAGGAGCTGGCAGGACGACACGTAATCGATCACAAGGTCAAGCAGGAGAAGATGGTCTAGGCCCTGGAAAAATTACATTTTTCGTCAAAAATAATTATCCGTAAATATCATAAATCCATTTTTATTAGTTTGTTTGCTTAATTGACCCTGGGGCCGCTGAATGGTAAAATTTTAAATTAATTTCAGATAGGAGCAAGGGTATGCAGACTTATTCAGGAATCAAGAAGAATATCGACTGGAACAACCTGGGTTTTGGCTATATCAAAACCGATGCACGATATGTTACCGACTACAAGGATGGCAGTTGGGACCAGGGATGTTTAATCGAGGACGATACAATTACCATGAGCGAGTGCGCCTGTGTTCTTCAATATGCACAGACCTGTTTTGAGGGGCTTAAGGCCTATACTACAGAGAATGGCAGGATCGTATGCTTCCGCCCGGACCTGAACGCCGCCAGAATGGCAGACACCTGCAGACGGATGAAGATGCCGGTTCTGCCGGAGGGCCGCTTTGAGGAGGCAGTGGTGCAGACAGTGAGAGCCAATGCCCAGTGGGTTCCACCATATGGTTCCGGAGCATCTCTGTACATCAGGCCGTTTATGTTTGGCTACGATGCCATCATTGGAGTTAAGCCGGCCAACCAATTCCAGTTCCGGGTATTTGCGACTCCCGTAGGCCCCTATTTCAAAGGCGGCGTCAAGCCCCTTACACTTCGCATTTCCGACTACGACAGAGCAGCCCCCAGAGGCACAGGACATATCAAGGCCGGCCTTAACTACGCCATGAGCCTCTATGCCATTGTGGATGCCCATGAGCAGGGCTACGACGAGAATGTGTATCTGGATTCCGGTACACGTACATATATTGAGGAGACCGGCGGCGCCAACATCATCTTCATCACCAAGGACGGCAAGCTGGTTACACCTAAGTCCGGCACAATTCTTCCATCAATCACCAGGAGATCATTGGTGCAGGTTGCCCATGACTATCTTGGCATGGAGGTGGAGGAGAGGCCTGTGGCACTGTCAGAGGTTGATGGTTTCGCCGAGTGCGGCCTGTGCGGAACAGCTGCAGTTATTTCTCCTGTGGGCAAGATTGTTGACCATGGCAGAGAGATATGCTTCCCCTCCGGTATGACGGATATGGGACCTATTACCAAAAAGCTATATGATACTCTCAGAGATATTCAGTTAGGCAGAATCCAGGCCCCCCAGGGGTGGATTAAGGAGATTATCTGACACTATGTGATAGCCCTGTCTCTTTAATTCGAGACAGGGTTTTAGTTTAAATTTCTCAGGGAAAGAGGATAGTAAAATGCTCACAATCGACAAGGTATTTCACGCATCAGTGGTACTCAAAGGCATAATTCGTCCAACACCGTTGGTAAAGGCCTATGGTGAAGGACTGGACTGCCAGCTGTACCTTAAGCCGGAGAACCTGCAGAAGACAGGCTCCTTTAAGCTCAGAGGTTCGGGATATAAAATCGCCATGTTGTCCGAGGAGGAAAAGGCCAAGGGAGTTATTGCCTGTTCCGCAGGAAACCATGCCCAGGGAGTTGCATTGGCAGCCTCCAAGTGCGGCATTCCATCCCTTATCTGCCTGCCGGACAATGCACCGATTTCCAAGATAGAGGCCACCAAGTCCTATGGTGCCGATGTGTGCCTGGTGGAGGGATACTACGACGACGCATACAAGAAGGCTCTGGAGATCAGAGATGAGAAGGGATACACATTTGTACATCCCTTTGACGACGAGAATGTTATAGCAGGTCAGGGAACCATTGGACTGGAGATACTCAACGACCTGGACGATATTGACGCTGTTATAGTGCCTGTGGGAGGAGGCGGACTGATCTCCGGTGTGGCATATGCCATCAAGTCCCTTCGCCCTTCCATCAAAGTATACGGTGTACAGGCGGCAGGTGCTCCCAGCATGTACAACTCCATCAATGCAGGTGGCATACAGAGTCTGGATAAGGTTTCCACAATTGCCGATGGTATTGCTGTCAAGCGCCCCGGGGACATCACATATGAAATGGTATCCAAATACGTGGACGACATGGCATTGGTTACAGAGGATGAGATCTCCTCTGCAATCCTGGCCCTTATCGAGAACCAGAAAATGGTTGCTGAGGGAGCAGGAGCAGTGTCCGTGGCGGCAACTATGTTCAACAAGTTCCCAATTCATGGCAAACGGGTTGTCAGCGTGGTATCCGGCGGAAACATCGATGTTACCAGCCTTTCCAGAGTTATTGAGCGAGGCCTGATGAAGTCCGGCAGACAGACCAACCTGCTTATCGAGCTCATCGACAAGCCCGGCCAGCTCAAGGACGTTTCCAGGATTATCGCAGACTGCGGAGGCAACGTTATCAGCGTTCACCACGAGAGGGCAGGAGAGACAGAGAGTGTCAACGGCTGCTATCTGCGCATCACCATGGAGACACGGAACTACGACCACGTTCAGCAGATTACAGAGGCTCTCAGATCTGAGGGTTTCAAGATTGTCAACTAAGGAGAATAGACATGAAGGCAGTATATACAAGCAGCGCACCGGAGGCCATCGGCCCCTACTCCCAGGCAATATGCGCAGGAGGAATGGTTTACACATCGGGACAGATACCCATTAACCCCGCCACAGGAGCAGTGGAGGCAACCACAATCCAAGAGCAGACCCATCAGGTCTGCAGGAACATACAGGCTGTGCTTACAGCAGCCGGCACATCCCTGGACAAGGTGGTCAAGACTACCTGCTTCCTCAGCGATATGGGTGATTTTGCCCCGTTTAACGAAGTATACAGCAAGTACTTTACCGGCAAGCCTGCCCGCTCCTGTGTGGCAGTAAAGACGCTTCCCAAGAATGTATTGGTGGAAGTAGACACCATAGCAGAGATTTAATAAGCCCAATCAGGAGATAGTTAATGGACAGCAATAAATACAAAATAGGCTACTACCCCGTTCCGGCTGCATATAACAAATGGGTCACCAAGGACCATATTGAGCAGGCTCCGGCCTGGTGCAGCGTGGACTTGAGGGACGGCAACCAGAGCCTGGTTATCCCCATGAGTCTGGAGGAGAAGCTGGACATGTACCGCCTGCTGCTTGCACTGGGATTCAAGGAAATCGAAGTGGGTTTCCCAGCAGCCTCCGAGACCGAGTACGAGTTTTTGCGCACCATAATCGAAAAGGATATGATTCCATCGGATGTGACTGTCCAGGTGCTGACTCAATGCAGAGAGCATATTATCCGCAGAACATTTGAGGCCTGCAAGGGAGCTCCCAGCGCAATCATCCACTTCTACAATTCTGTCAGCGTGGCCCAGCGGGAGCAGGTATTCCGCAAATCCAAGGAGGAGATCAAGAAGATCGCCGTAGACGGAGCCAAGCTGGTTAAGGAGCTGGCCCGGGAATACCAGGGGAACTTCCGATTTGAATACTCCCCCGAGAGCTTTACGGGCACAGAGCCTGAGTATGCTCTGGAGGTATGCAATGCAGTGCTGGACGTTCTGGAGCCCTCTGAGAACAACAACGTTATTATCAACCTGCCTGTTACTGTGGAAATGAGCCTGCCTCACGTCTACGCCAGCCAGGTGGAATTCATAAGCGAGAACCTGAAGTACCGGGACCATGTTACTCTGTCCCTGCATCCCCACAACGACCGGGGAACCGGAGTGGCAGACACAGAGCTGGCACTGCTGGCAGGTGCTGACAGAGTAGAGGGCACACTGTTTGGCAATGGAGAGAGAACGGGCAACGTGGATATCGTTACCCTTGCCCTGAACATGTACGCCCACGGTGTAGACCCCAAGCTGGACTTCAGCAATATGCCCTCCATAGTGGAGACCTATGAGAAGTGCACCAGAATGCATGTATATGAGCGCAGTCCCTACGCAGGAGCATTGGTGTTTGCAGCGTTTTCCGGCAGTCATCAGGATGCCATTGCCAAGGGAATGAAGTGGAGAGAGGAGAAGGGGCTGACCACCTGGAATGTGCCCTATATTCCCATCGATCCCCACGACATCAACAGAGAATACGAGGCTGATGTTATCAGAGTTAATTCCCAGAGCGGCAAGGGCGGCATAGGATATCTGCTGGAACACACCTACGGATATGTGCTTCCTCCGGAGATGAGAGAGCATTTCAGCTATCTGTGCAAGAGCGTATCCGACCACGAACATCGGGAACTCAAGGCCACCGACGTTCTGGACATTTTTGTTGGCCATTATATGAATATCAAGACGCCTATTTCTGTGGCCAACATGAATTTCACCCAGACAGCCAATGGAGTAGAGGCCTACGTCTCCTTTGTCAAGGACAATGTAAAGACCACACTTCATACAGAGGGCAACGGATCTCTGGACGCAGTGAGCAACGCCCTCAAGAGCTATTCAGGCAGAGATTACAAGCTCAAGGTATACACCGAGCACAGTATGCAGCGCCAGAGCTCCAAGAGTACAGCTGCGGCCTATATTGGTCTGGAACTCAGCGACGGAGCCATCACCTGGGGAGCAGGGACTGATACGGATATTATCCGAGCCAGTATCAATGGATTAATCAGCGCCTTCAATAATTCATTCAACGACTAAGGAGACAGCCCATATGGGAATGACAATGACACAAAAGATTCTGGCAGCCCATGCCGGCCTGGATTCAGTTAAGGCCGGACAGCTGATCAGCGCCAAACTGGATATGGTATTGGGAAATGACATAACCACCCCTGTGGCAGTGAACGAGTTTAACAAGGCCGGCTTCCAACAGGTGTTCGACAAAGACAGGGTGGCAATCGTCCTGGATCACTTCGTGCCCAACAAGGACATCAAGGCGGCGGAGCAGTCCAAGCAGTGCAGAGAGTTTGCCTGCAGCCACTGTGTCAGCCACTTCTACGACGTGGGCAAGATGGGCATCGAACATGCTCTGCTGCCTGAGCAGGGAGTAGTAACCGCCGGGGATTGTATTATCGGCGCAGACAGCCACACGTGTACATATGGGGCCCTGGGAGCATTCTCCACAGGTGTTGGCTCCACGGACATGGCAGCGGGTATGGCAACAGGCACAGCCTGGTTCAAGGTTCCCGCTGCAATCAGGATTAACCTGACAGGCAAGCTCAGCCCAATATGCAGTGGCAAGGACGTTATCCTGACCATTATCGGAATGATAGGAGTGGACGGTGCCCTGTACCGCAGCATGGAGTTCACAGGACCCGGAGCAGCCACACTTTCCATGGACGACCGGCTGTGTATCTGCAATATGGCCATTGAGGCCGGAGCTAAGAATGGCATTTTCCCTGTGGATCAGGTTACATTGGACTATCTCAAGGACAGGTCCGAGAGAGAACCGGTGGTATACCGGGCCGATCCGGATGCAGAATATGAGCAGACCATAGATGTGGACCTGTCTGCATTGGTCCCTGTTGTGGCATGTCCCCACCTGCCTGAGAACACCAAGCCTGCAGCGGATCTGGAGGATATCAGAATTGACCAGGTAGTCATAGGCAGCTGCACCAACGGCCGCATGGAGGACATGGAGGCAGCATACAAGGTGCTCAAGGGCCACCAGGTTGCAGATGGCGTCAGATGTATTATCATCCCAGCCACCATGCAGATTTACAGAAATTGCATCGAGAAGGGCTACATTACTGCATTTATTGATGCCGGAGCAGTGGTTTCCACACCAACCTGCGGACCCTGTCTGGGAGGATACATGGGCATTCTGGCAGCCGGTGAGCGCTGTATTGCCACTACCAACAGAAACTTTGTAGGCCGTATGGGCCACGTGGACAGCGAGGTTTACCTGGCCAGCCCCCTGACGGCAGCAACCAGTGCACTTACAGGACATATTACCGCACCCAAGGAGGCATAGAGATGAATACCCAAGGTTATGTTTTCAAATATCCGGACAATGTGGACACAGATGTAATAATCCCTGCCCGCTACCTGAACACCTCCGACAAGACGGAGTTGGCTAAGCACTGCATGGAGGATATAGATGCTTCCTTTGTGAACAAAGTCCGGGCGGGAGATATTATGGTTGCCGGTTGGAACTTTGGCTGCGGATCATCCAGAGAGCATGCTCCATTGGTAATCAAGACCTGTGGAACAGGCTGCGTCATTGCCAAGAGCTTTGCCAGAATCTTCTACAGAAATGCTATCAACATCGGGCTCCCCATTCTGGAGTGCCGGGCTGCTGCAGAGGAGATAAATGCAGGGGATCAGGTATCAGTGGACTTTGACGCCGGAATCATCTCTGACCTGACCACAGGCAAGACCTATCAGGCGGAACCCTTCCCGGAATTCATCCAGAACATTATCCGAAAGGGAGGCCTTCTCGCCTCACTTAAGGAGGACTAATATATGAACAAGAATATTGCAGTTATCAGGGGCGACGGAATCGGCCCGGAAATAGTGAACCAGGCGCTGCTGGTATTGGACAAGGTGGCAGAGCTGTATGGCCACAGCTTTACCTACACAGATGTGGATATGGGAGGATGCGCCATTGACAAATGGGGGGATCCTCTGCCCCAGGAAATGCTGGACAAGTGTATCAATTCCCACAGCGTACTGCTGGGGGCCGTTGGGGGACCCAAGTGGAACGACGTTCCCGGAGATAAGCGGCCTGAGAAGGGCCTGCTGAGACTCAGAGCGGGAATGGGCGTATACAGCAACAACAGACCTGCTAAGATATGGCCTCAGCTGGCAGGAGCATCTCCCCTTAAGCCCGCCATTGTGGACAAGGGTATCGACTTTATCATCGTAAGAGAGCTGATTGGCGGCATTTACTTTGGAGATCACAGAACAGAGGAAACAGATGGGCAGAAGGTTGCCACAGACCTGCTCCGCTATTCCGAAAGTGAGATAGAGCGCATAGGCCGCATTGGATTTGAAACGGCACAGAAGAGAAGACACAGGCTGTGCTCAGTTGAGAAGAGCAACGTGCTGGACTCCAGCCGCCTGTGGAAGTCAGTGATGCACAGACTGGCCGCCGAATATCCCGACGTGGAGCTATCGGACATGCTGGTAGATAATTGCGCAATGCAGATTGTGAAGGACCCCTCCCAGTTTGACGTAATTGTGACGGAGAATATGTTTGGGGATATACTGTCTGACGAGGCCTCTATGATTACCGGCTCCATCGGCATGATTCCTTCCTCCAGTCTGGGCAGTTCCCTGTGTGGACTGTACGAGCCTATCCACGGCTCCGCTCCCGACATTGCAGGCCGGGATCTGGCAAACCCCATTGGCACTATCCTGTCTGCTGCAATGATGCTGCGATACAGTTTCAATATGCCTGCAGAGGCAGACGCCATCGAAAATGCGGTTTCCAAGGTTCTGGACATGGGATACCGCACTGCGGACATTTTCCCCAGAGATGAGGAGGCGGCGGCAAACTGCCATAGAATCGGATGCACAGAGATGGGAGCACAGATTCTGAAAAATATAGTGAAAGGATGACCCTATGAAATTATCAGGTTCTGACATTCTTGTACGTACATTGATTGAGCAGGGCTGCGATGTGGTGTTCGGATACCCGGGCGGCCAGATTATCAATGTGTACGACTCTCTATACAAGTATCGCCATGAGCTGCGTCACGTTTTGACAGCTCACGAACAGGGTGCTGCCCATGCTGCAGATGGATATGCCAGAGCAACCGGCAAGGTGGGAGTGGTTTTTGCCACATCCGGCCCCGGAGCAACCAATCTGGTAACCGGTATTGCCACAGCAATGCTGGATTCTGTGCCCATGGTGGCCATTACCGGAAACGTCCCTACCACCCACATAGGTACAGACAGTTTCCAGGAGATTGACATTACCGGCGTCACCTTGCCAATTACCAAGCACAATTACTTTGTAGGTTCTGTGGATAAATTGGCAGACACCATCAGGGAGGCATTCCGCCTGGCATCTTCAGGCCGTCCGGGCCCGGTTCTGGTGGATATTCCCAAGGACGTTCAGATTGCCAAATGGGAATACCAGCCCGGAGAGAAGGTGGAACCCGACGAAAAGGCAGCCGCCAAGGACATCCGCATCCATCAGGCAGCTCAATGCATCAATGAGTGCAGCAGGCCATTTATATATTTTGGCGGAGGCATGATTGCCGGCGCCGCTCAGGAGGAAATGCTGGCATTGGCAGACAAAATCGATGCCCCAATTGGCTGCTCCTTTATGGGCATATCCGCATTGCCTACAGACCATCCCAGATTCCTGGGGATGCAGGGCATGCACGGCCACTATGCCTGCTCGATTTCAATGCACAACGCAGACTGCATTATCGCACTGGGAGCCAGATTTAACGACAGAGTAACCGGCAACAGAGCCAAGTTTGCCACAGGAGCCAGGATTGTGCATATCGATATCGATGGCGCAGAGTTGTCAAAGACTGTAAAGGTGGAGCATGGCCTCAGAGGCGACGTTAAGCACACTTTGCAGAAGCTGCTGCCCCTCATTAACAAGGTGGAGCGGCCGGAATGGCAGCGACAGGTTCAATCCTACAGACAGGAGGAGACCGAGAGGGGAGACAATCGCCCGGGCATGACACCTAAGAACGTAATCCAGGCACTTAACAGGTATCTGGGAGAGAATACGCCTGTGGCCACAGACGTAGGACAGCATCAGATGTGGACAGCCCAGTATGCGGAATTCCACAAAACCAGACGCTTTATTTCCAGCGGTGGATTGGGTACAATGGGATTTGGCCTGGGCGCAGCAATCGGCGCACAGATAGGCACCGGTGAGCGGGCAGTGTTGGTCACAGGAGACGGCAGCTTTGGCATGTGCCTCAACGAAATGGCAACCGCCGTAAAGGAGAACCTGCCTATTGTAATCCTGTTGATGAACAATGGAGTGCTGGGCATGGTTCGCCAATGGCAGACATTGTTCTTTGACAAGCACTACTCCAACACGGTTCTGGACCGGAAGACCGACTTTGTCAAATTGGCCGAGGCCTTTGGGGCTAAGGGCAGCCGGGCTCTCAACCTGGAGGAGCTGGAACAGTCTCTGCAGCAGGCCTTTGCCAGCGATGGCCCCTACATTATCGACTGCGCCATTGACAAGGATGAGTTCGTTTTGCCCATGCTGCCTCCCGGAGGTTCCATGGACGATATTATTACAAGGATAGGTGACTAATATGGGTAGATTTACAGTAGCAATTCTGGTTAACAACCAATTTGGCGTGCTGAACCGAGTTACCAGCATGTTCAGACGCAGACAGTTTAATATTACGTCCCTGACGGTCAGTGAGACAGAGTCCACCAACTATTCCCGGATCACTATTCAATCCGAGGGAGAGGAGACCACCAAGCAGCAGCTGATTAACCAATTGTACAAGCTCCCAGACGTGTGTTCCATCGTAGAGCTGAGTCCGGAGAGAACAGTCAGCCGAGAACTGTTGCTGATTAAGCTGAGCAACAATCCGGAGACAAGAGGGGAAATCAGGGCCGCCTCAGATGCCTACGAGGGAAAGATTGTTGACTATACCAAGGCAGCTGTTATGATTCAGATGGTAGGCGACAGCAGAAAGATCGACAACTTCATCAATATCATGCGGGATTATGAGATTTTGGAGATATGTCGTACAGGTATCGTCTCTCTGGAGAGAGGCGACGAGACCATCCGCAACGTAACCCTATTTTAGAAGATACAATTTCAATTATTAAGAAAGAGGTAAATACAATGAACAGAATTTTTTATCAGCAGGACTGCGATATCCAGAGACTTAGCGGCAAGACAGTTGCAATTATCGGCTATGGCTCCCAGGGTCATGCCCATGCCCTTAACCTTAAGGACAGCGGAGTCAATGTGGTGGTAGGCCTTTATGAAGGCTCCAAGAGCTGGGCCAAAGCTGAGGCCCAGGGATTCCAGGTAATGACTGCAGCAGAGGCAGCCAAGGTTGCCGACCTTATTATGATCCTCATCAACGACGAGAAACAGGCCAAGCTCTACAAGGAGAGCATCGAGCCCAACCTTACTGAGGGCAAGACATTGGCATTTGCCCACGGCTTTAACATTCACTTCGGCTGCATCAAGCCTCCCAAGAACGTAAATGTAATCATGATTGCCCCCAAGGGCCCCGGACACACTGTACGCAGCGAGTATCAGGCAGGCAAGGGCGTTCCCTGCCTCATCGCAGTTGAGCAGGATGCAACAGGGGATGCTTGGGATATCGGACTTGCATATGCTGCAGGTATCGGTGGAGCCAGAGCAGGAGTTTTGGAGACTACCTTCCGCACAGAGACAGAGACAGATCTGTTCGGCGAGCAGGCAGTTCTCTGCGGCGGCGTATGCGCATTGATGCAGGCTGGCTTTGAGACCCTGGTTGAGGCCGGTTACGATCCCAGAAACGCATACTTCGAGTGTGTTCATGAGATGAAGCTCATCGTGGACCTGATCTACCAGAGTGGTTTTGCAGGAATGCGTTACTCCATTTCCAACACAGCTGAGTATGGAGACTACGTCACAGGACCCAAGATCGTCACAGAGGAAACCAAGAAGACTATGAAGAAGATCCTCCAGGATATCCAGGATGGCACATTTGCCAAGGACTTCCTGCTGGATATGTCCGATGCCGGTTCCCAGGTACACTTTAATGCCATGAGAAAGAGGGCAGCAGAGCATCCTGCAGAGCTTGTTGGCGAAGAAATCCGCAAGCTGTACAGCTGGAACGGCGAGGACAAGCTGATCAACAACTAATTTTTGCAAGGGGACAGTGTATGAAGAGTAATGCACTTAAAAATGGTATACAGAATGCACCTCACAGGGCCCTGTATCATGCCCTGGGATTGACTGAGGAGGAGATACGCCGCCCCATGGTAGGCATTGTCAGCTCCTACAACGAAATTGTTCCCGGCCACATGAACATCGACAAGATCGTGGATGCAGTGCGCATGGGAGTTGCTATGGCAGGGGGAACCCCAATCGTGTTCCCGGCCATTGCTGTGTGTGACGGCATTGCCATGGGCCACACGGGAATGAAGTACTCCCTGGTAACCAGAGACCTGATTGCAGATTCCACAGAGGCCATGGCTATGGCCCACGGGTTTGATGCCCTGGTAATGGTTCCCAATTGCGACAAGAACGTTCCCGGTCTCCTTATGGCAGCAGCCAGGATCAATGTACCTACAATATTTGTCAGCGGCGGCCCTATGCTGGCCGGCCATGTGGACGGAGCCAAGACCAGCTTCTCATCCATTTCCGAGGCAGTAGGTCAGTATAACGCAGGCAAGATTACCGAGGACAAACTCCGGGAGTACGAGTGCAAGACCTGCCCCACCTGTGGTTCCTGCTCCGGCATGTATACGGCTAACTCCATGAACTGCCTGACGGAGGCTCTGGGAATGGGCCTCAGAGGCAACGGCACAATTCCCGCAGTGTATTCTGCCAGGATTGAGCTGGCCAAGCATGCGGGCATGGCAATTATGGACCTGATAGACAAGGACATTCGCCCCAGAGACATTATGACTGAGGCAGCATTCCGCAACGCTCTCACTGTGGATATGGCCCTGGGCTGTTCCACCAACAGCATGCTGCACCTGCCGGCAATTGCCCATGAGTGCGGCATCGAAATCGACCTGGACATTGCCAACAGCATCAGTGCCAAGACTCCAAACCTATGCCACCTGGCTCCCGCAGGCAGAACCTACATCGAGGAGCTGGACGAAGCAGGCGGCGTATATGCGGTAATGAACGAGCTGGACAAGATTGGACTGCTGAGCACAGACTGTATGACAGTAACTGGCAAGACAGTGGCTGAGAACATTGCCGGCTGCATTAACCTGAACCATGATGTTATTCGCCCTGTGGAGAATCCATACAGCCAGACAGGAGGCATTGCGGTTCTCAAGGGCAATCTGGCCCCCGAGGGCAGCGTAGTCAAGCG
>CAZCOE010000038.1:0-4906 GCA_964500525.1 uncultured Clostridia bacterium
AGGACGTCGTAACCGGACGAAAGTTCCGAGAAGAGAAACTTTTGTCCAGTACCCAGTGAAGAGTTAAGAGTGAAGAGTGATGAGTGATGAGTGAATAGTTCTGGTCTCCACGTTCCTTTGCTCGATTAACTAAGCGGGGCACGGGCGAGGCAAAGCCTCCCAGTGAAAAGTTAAAAGTGATGAGTGAAAAGTTGTGGCCCCTATGTTCCAGAGGTCGAATGGCGAAGCGTTGCCCTAAGAACCCGAAGCGGTAGCCATGTTCCAGTGATCGTTTCGACCATAGGAACATAGAGACCATAGTAAAACTTGTCAAGTATTTTGGACCGATGGGAGAGTGAAACTATATAACCGCTCATAGGAACACGCTACCACAACTCATCACTCATCACTATTCACTATTCACTGGGAAGCAGGCTTCGCCTCGCTTCGCAATTCACTGGGAAGCAGGCTTCGCCTCGCTTCGCAATTCACTGGGAAGCAGGCTTCGCCTCGCTTCGCAATAGTTGACATTTCCTGGTGATATATGGTATTACTTCCCTGATGTTACAGACATAACACCGTGACGAATGTAATCTCACAAAGGAGGACCCTATGGATCTTAATCTGTCTCGCCTGACCACACGGCCCGGCAACCAGGAGTCCAGCAGGCAAACCAAACAGCGCCTGCAAGCGGCCATGCTGGAGCTGATGCAGCAAAAGCAGATTGTAGACATTAAAATCACAGAGCTGACCCAGCTGGCAGGAGTTTCCCGCCCGGCCTACTACAGGAACTTCCAATCCATGCAGGAACTGTTGATCAGTATCAAGCAGGATCTGGCCCAGCGAATCAAAGACACCGTACCCCCTGTGGGAGCGGAGGGACTGACCCATAGCTGGTACTGCAGGTTCTTTGAGGCAGTGCAGCGGGAGGCCCACACCATCAATGTGCTGCTGGCATCTCTGAGCGGCAGCCGGAGTACCTGGCTGGGCTTTTCCGTGCGGAACTATGTGAACCCCACGGACTGCGAGGAGTACTGCATTTTGGCCTACGACAGTGCCATGAATGCCATCATCAGTCGTTGGATTATATGCGGAGTGCGGGAGAGTGTGGATAAAATGGCGGACATGTGCGACAAAATGTTTGCCACTCTCAACCATCAGCTGATTGGGAGACCGGCCGCAGTATGAAGCAGAGGGTAATATACTATTCCGACCAGCTAAAGGACGAATTCGCCGACGACAACATCGTCCCCCGCCGGATTGACGAGCATTATCCCTATATCCGGGACAGCCTGGGACAGCGGTTCCTGCATATATTCTGGTATAGGATAGTGGCGATTCCCCTGGCTTGGCTGTACATGAAACTGCACTTTCACCAGCGGATTGTGGGGCGGGAGAAGCTCAGGAAGCTAAAGGACAGTGGCTATGTGGTCTATGGCAACCACACCCACAATTTATGCGATGCCCTGACTCCCACCATGGCCTGTATGCCCAAGAAGGTTTCTGTGATCGTCCACGCCAACAATGTTTCCATGAAGGGCCTGGGGCGAATTACTCCCTATCTGGGGGCGCTGCCTCTGCCGGACGATTACAAGGCGACGGTTCATTTTACTCAGGCTGTTCGTCGGGAGTTGACAGAGAAACACTGCGTAATGATTTACCCGGAGGCCCACATCTGGCCCTATTACACCGGTATCCGTCCATTCACGGATGCATCATTCCGCTACCCGGTGCAGGAAAATGTGCCAATATTTTGCCTGACAAATACTTATCAGAAGAGGAGATTATCAAGCCGACCCAAAATCGTGACTTATATAGACGGGCCTTGTTATCCTGATGAGAATCTCAGCCCCGTTCAGCGGAGGCGAGAATTGCGGGATTGGGCCTATTCAACCATGTGCAAGCGGGCAGAACTGAACACAGTAGAGCTGGTTCGCTATGTAAAGAAAGACACCAAAGGAGAGTAACATTCGCCGCTCCTGCCGGCAATCAGGGCAGCCCCGGAGGCACCCCGGCCGCAGTATCCTGTATGCAGGGCGGAATTTAGAGAGGAAATTATGATTGATATTTTATTTGCGGGCAACGACCAGGTTCTGGACGGCGTTCTGACATGTATGCTGTCCATTATGAAGCGCACCGACACCACAGAACCTTTGCGGGTTCATATATTCACCATGGACCTGACCCGGTTGAAACCTACATATCGGGCAATTACACAGGAGCAGGCGGATTTCCTGCAGCAGGTGGCTCAGCGCTATAATCCGGAGAATACTGTAATCCGGGTAGATGTGACCCAGCTGTATGAGAAGGAGCTGGGAGGCTGCCCCAATGAGAGCGCCTACTGCTCGCCCTATACACTGTTGCGGCTGCTGGCAGATCTGGTGGATGGTATTCCGGATAAATTGCTGTATCTGGATGCGGATATTCTGTTCAATCGGGACATCCGGCTGCTGTACGATATTGATATCAACGACTATGAATACGCTGCCGCCAGGGACCACTATGGCAAATACCTGGTCAACCCCAACTACATCAACGCCGGAGTGCTTCTGCTGAACGTTAAGAAAATGCGGGCCACCGGGATTTTCCCCAAGGCCAGGCAGCTCCTGCGGGAGAAAAAGCTGGTGTTTGCAGACCAGAGCGCCTTGTACCGCAGCACAACCCGGAAGAAAATGCTTCCCCAGCGGTTCAATGACCAGAAATTTCTCCACGACCACACTGTAATCCGCCATTTCTCCAAGCGGCTGTTTTACCTTCCATATCCCCACACGGAAAACGTGAAGCAGTGGCAGGTGGAACGGGTACATAAGATTTTTCGATATCACCAATTCGATGATATACTGAATGAATATTTGGAGCTGAAAAAGATTCTCGACAAAGGAGCTAATTCAAATGACTAAACCTATTGTTCCAATTTTTTATGCCTTTGATGATAGCTTTGCTAAATATGCTGTTGTTTCCATCACCTCTATGATGGAGCACGCTGACAATCAGCGTCAGTATGTGATTCATGTGCTCAGCACAGGTCTTTCCGCAGAAATGCAGGAGACCATCCGGGCCCTTGCCAATGAGCAATTTGAGTTCCGATTTGTAGACGTGACCGAGTACACCCGCTCCATTGCCCACAAGCTGCCTTTGCGGGACTACTATTCCATGACCACCTATTACCGGCTGTTTATTTCGGAAATGTTCCCGGAGTATGACAAGGCAATCTATATCGACAGCGACACCGTGGTACTGGGGGATATTTCTCAGCTATATGACCAGGAGTTGGGACAAAACCTAGTGGGCGCTGCCCATGATCAGGTGTTTGTGCAAATGGATGTGTACGGAACCTATGCCGAAGAGGTGCTGGGCATCAACCGCAACCAGATGTTCAACGCGGGCATTCTGCTGATCAATTGCCGGGCATTCAGACAGGAGCAGGTACTTGCCCAGTTTATCGACCTGCTGTACATGTACAACTTTGTGGTGACCCAGGACGAGGACTATCTGAATCTGATCTGCAAGGACCGGGTGCTGTGGCTGGATCAGCGCTGGAACACCCTGATTATCGGGGAGATCCCCTACGACGTCCGCCAGTCATACATAGTTCACTACAACATGGTGGCCAAACCTTGGCATTATGAGGACTGCCGCTATCAGGATATCTTCTGGGAATACGCAGCCAAGACGCCGGTGTACGAGGATTTGCGCCGGGAACTGGCCGAATATACCCAAGAGCAAAGGGAGATGGACGCATATTCCGGTGACCGTCTGGCGGAAACTGCCCAGCGGGAAACCCAGCGGCCGGATAACTATCTGAAGTTGAAAAACGCCGGCAAGCTGAAGAGCGCAGATCGAATCCGGGTGCTGCAGAAAATTGCTGACCTGGAGAGCCAGGGAATCTTCGATATGGATGTGGAAGAGGATCCTCCGGGACGGGAACTGAAGCCCGATGAGGTGGATTATCTCCAGGAGAAGATGACCAGCCGCCTGAAGGCCCATATGACATTTTCCATTGCCCGTCCCTTCCTTAGGTATATTTTGAAGGAAAAGCGCATGATCGTTAAGGATATTGTGGGCATCGAGAACTACAACAGCCTGAACAGCGGCGCTATAGTTACCTGCAACCATTTCAACGCCTTCGACAGCTTTGCCATGCAGATGGCCTACGAGGCCTCCACCCAGCGGGGCAAGCGCAAGCTCTACCGAATCATACGGGAGGGAAACTATACCAGCTTCCCAGGGTTTTACGGAATGCTGATGCGCAACTGCAACACGTTGCCCCTTAGTTCCAATGCCGGTACCATGATTAAATTCATGCGGGCCACCAATACGGTGCTGCAAAACGGTGATCTGGTGCTGGTGTACCCGGAGCAGAGCATGTGGTGGAACTACCGCAAACCTAAGCCCATGAAGAATGGTGCCTTTAGCCTGGCCACCAGGAACCATGTGCCGGTGCTGCCTACCTTCATAACCATGGACGACAGCGATGTGTTGGGGGATGACGGCTTCTGGGTTCAGGAGTACACCATATATATCGGCACTCCTATATACCCCAAGGAAGACCTGAGCAGGGCGGAGAATATTAGCTGGCTTATGGAGGAAAACGCCCGTCAGTGGAAGGAAATCTACGAGACCCACTACGGTGAAAAGCTCCAATACCTGTGCGACAACGCCAGCGAACAGGAAATCAACGTATAATACCGGATGCTTGTGAGCATCTCTGACATATAATTTACAAGCCGCCCTTCCGTGACCGGGAGGTGCGGCTTTTTAAGTCAGTGGGTAGCAATTTATCCGGATGCCAAGTCCATATCCCTTGGCACTATCCTGTAGATAATCATAGGATCGGGGGTTTATAAGCATTTGCTTTATCACGGTGTGCGTTTTCGTATGCATTTCGAATATTCTCCGGCAATCTGTCGGGAATCATGCTCTGCAC
>CAZCOE010000039.1:0-25125 GCA_964500525.1 uncultured Clostridia bacterium
GCAATATAATATTTTATTGGCTACCTTTGCCAAAGTTTGTTTATATCCCGATTATATTTTTGCAAACTTTAACGGTCAATAGGCTGTTTTTGAATGCTGTAACTGCAAACTATATAATCGATCACTGGAACGTGGAGGCCATAACTCTTCACTCATCACTGTTCACTATTCACTGAAATAATCGATCACTGGAACGTGGAGACCATAACTCTTCACTCATCACTGTTCACTATTCACTGGTATAATCGATCACTGGAACATGGAGTCCGAAACTCTTCACTCATCACTGTTCACTATTCACTGGTATAATCGATCACTGGAACGTGGAGACCAGAACTCTTCACTCTTCACTGTTCACTATTCACTGGTATAATCGATCACTGGATCGTGGAGACCATAACTCTTCACTCTTCACTATTAACTATTCACTTCGAATCGGAGCTCCGCTCCGCTTCGATAACAGCATCCACTCCCTTGAATCCAACCAAAATGCCGGTATATTCCTGATTCTCCAGCAGGTAGTATTGGTACACCTTGCCATCCTCGGGGCTGACCTTGGGAATAAAGCTGAACTCAGTTACTGTGCCATCCTTCTTCTCAAAGGTGATGGTCAATGCCACCTGGCCCTCAGGGGTTACTCCAGTCTCAATATCATCGGGCTGCAACGCAGACAGCAGGCTTGAGTAGAACTGGGAAACCTGGGTGCTGGTGACAGATACGCCGTTCAGCAGGGAGGATACGGTGTCGCCCTCGTAAGTCAGTTCCAGTACCTTGGACTCTCCGGCAAATGTGGCAGTTACTTTGGAATGATCATTGACGCTGTCTGAGTAGATAACGTAGGAAACCAGGTCAACTGCCTTGTTGTCCAGGAATTCCAGGTCGCTTTTGCTTAGTGTCACAACCTCTCCTGTCCCCTTGTCCATGGCATAAATGCAGGAGGATGAGGAATCATTGCCAAACCACACCGTTCTCTCGGTGCCGCTGTCGCAGGTGAAGCGGATAACGTATTTGGGATTAACCAGTCCATACTGTTTCAAGGTCTCCTCATCCTGTCCTCCGCCGATATATTGCACGATCTGGCAGTCCTTCATGGATACGAAGATAACAGACAGGCTGGTAGCCTCAGTCTGAATGTTGATAGGCGCAGTCATGGTCCAGGTCAGGTCCTGGTTCTTGGATGTCTCGATAATAACCTCATTGTCTCTCTCGAAGTGGAGGAAGTTATAGTCCGTATCCGGGAAGTAATTCCTGTCGATAACCAGAGACAGAACATTCATCGCAAAATAGCTGCCCAGGGACAGGGGATCCGGCACATAGATGCTGGCTCCCAGGGTATATACAGCCTCGTCCCCCTCCTTCATAATGTAGAAGGTCTCCTTTGTGGGAGTCAATCCTCCGATAAGGACAGTCTCCTCACTGTCCTCTGTGGTAACTGTAACCCTGATAGGGCTGTTCATCTCGTAGACGGCCTTGTCGGAAACCTTCTCCGCCACCATTTTGTCTGCCCTGATGTATGTGGCCAGCATAACATACGTCTCAATAATGCTCTTGTCTGTGGCATGGTCATGGGATGTCATAGTCCATCCGTTGTCCGTATCCTGAAACTCAAACAGGCCATAGGAGTTCTCCACAGACAGCTTCTTCATCTTGTTGACGTTTACATTGATCAGTTCCTTGGATGTGTCCGGCTCTGTGGTAACCTCCGGGTTGCGGACGGAGTAGATATAGTCCACCAGGGCCTTGCCTCCAAACACTGCCCCTGCCAGCACTACGGCCACAGCCACAACGATAATGACAGTCTTGGTTCCTTTGCTCATTACTTATGTCTCCTCTTTAACCAAACAACTAGGCCAACCACGTTGACTGCAATGGGAACCACTATGATGCACACAAGACCGATAAGCACCACGTCTGTGGTAGTTACATCCAGATTGTTGTCTGTGTGGATAATCTTTGCCTGAATGTAGATGGTGTTCTCAACGGGAATCATCCACTCCACAACGCTCTTGAACACCACAGCACCTGCCATCCAGTTCACCATGTAGTTGGCGTAGATAGAGTCTGCGATAAATGTGCTGCTGCCAAACACAGCCACCTTGGAGCCGTTGGTGGAGGATACTGCTGTGCCCATCATCATGGAACCGATGCTGCCATCTGAGGTGTCATCCAATGCCTCCGAAGATGCGGAGCCGGATGTGGACATGAGATTGTACTGGGTCAGAGACTGGTTGTAGTTGCTCAGATATCTGATGCTGCGGCCATAGCCAAGAATCAGCTGGTATTCGCTCATGTTGCTGGCGGTGAGTATTGCATCGTCCCGGTTAGGTGAAATCTTGAATACATAGTTGCTGCCTGCGCTGCTGACAACGTACTTGGATGCCTCGGCCACAATATCGTTGTTCATGGACACATTGTAGACTGCCAATACGCTCTGCAGGTTGTTGTATTTCTCTCCATCGTCCTCAGCCTCGCAGAACACAATCAGGTTGCCGTCATTGGAGCTCAGATAATCAGTCAGCTTGACCTTCTCATCTGTGGAAATGTCGGCCTTGGGGTTCATAACGATGATCGCTGCCGCATCCTCAGGCACCTGGTTCACAGACATCAGGTCCAGCATCTCCACTGCATAGTTGGAGTAGTCCAGCTGCTCCACCATGTAGGAGTAGTTTTCCTTGAAATTTGCCTCCTGGTGACCTGTAAGGCAGTAGATAGTAGGAGTGTTTTCAGACGCCACGTAGTTGATGGCTCCGCTGATGGCATTCTCAGCCTTCATGGAATAGTTGTATACGACTCCTGTAACATCCGCATCCTGGTAGAACAGGGCGTTGGCCTTGACTACCTTCTTCTTGGCAGAATAATAGGAGCCGTCATCGTCCTTGTCGTCGGAGTTGATAACGATAAAGTCTCCTACCTGCTTATCCAGAGTGCCTGCAGGATCCAGCTTGTTCATCAGCTCAGGGTTCTTGTCGGGATCCACATAGGTTACAGTGATATTCTTGTATTTGGAAGTATAGTCCTCCAGCAGCTGCATTATCAGGTTGTAGTCCGGGCTGGGCGGGTTGTTCGTGTCAAACAGTCCGTAAATCTCAATGTTGGTGTCCTTGACCTGATCCAGGAATGCCTTGTTGTCATCGCTCAGGGAGTACAGGTCATTGGAGGTCATGTCGAACTTGATGTCCAGCAGGCCGATAAACACATTGAGAACCACGGCAATAGCCAACACAGCTGCAATTATTACAATAGAACCTGTGCCCTGGCGAAGGTTCCGCATACGGGCAGTTCTGCGGGCTGCCTTGGACACGTTGGTGGTGTTGTCTTTAGATTTTTTCATAGCCGGCACCTCCTTAGTTGGACTTCCAGCGCCTGCGGTCAGTGCTCACAATGGTGATGAACAGGAACACGGCGATAAAGGACAGATAGTAGAAAATGGAGGTCAGGCTGAGTACGCTGAGGCTAAAGGGCGAGAAGCGGGACAGCAGTGACAGCCAGGAAAGCACAGTGCCGAACCAGCCGCTGATAACCTCCACCAAAGCGTCAATAACGAACATAAACACAAAGAACACCAGGGTAATCAGGGCAGATACAATTTGATTCTCTGTAAGGGAGGAGGCAAACACGCCCACAGCGATATAGCTGGCTCCCAACAGGATGAATCCCACATAGCAGCTGATAATAGCCGATATGGAAGGAGTGCCGTAGAACATGGTGATTATGGGGAAGATAGTGGAAAGTGCCACCATAATCAGGAATACACACAGGGCAGCCAGGTACTTGCCGATAACAACCTCCGCAGTGGTGGTGGGAGATGTAACCAGCAGAACCTCGGTGCCGTTCTTGCGGTCGTCAGACATGATTCTCATGGTGAGAATAGGCACGATGACGATCAGGGCAAAGGTCAGGTTGCTGAGAATGTTGACAAAGTCCCCATCTCCTATCAGCAGATTGCCGATGGTATACAGCAGGGCTGCCACAAAGAAGAAAACGCTGATGGCCACATATGCCAATGGGGATTGGAAATATGCGCGGAACTCCCGCTTAAAAACTGCCTTCATTACTTCGTACCTCCCTCTGTAGTCAACTCGTGGAATATCTCCTCCAAGGATTTGTCCTCAGACCTCATCTCAATAACCGGATATCCTGCCTTGCCCAAGGCTAGGGAAATGGACTTGCGCACGTCCACATTGGAATCGGTGACAATCTCGTAGATCTTGCCCTCGTCTCCCTTGTCATTGGAGACCTTGACGCTGCGCACCCCGGACAGGCCCCGGATACATGCCAGAACCTGGTTCTCCGGGCCAATAACCGTAACGGACAGGGCTCCTGTGCCGGACATTTTAGCGGAAAGGTTCTCAGGAGTGTCGATGGCCACAATCTTGCCCTTGTTGATAATTACAACCCGGTTGCAGACTGCACTGACCTCCTGCATTATGTGGGTGCTGAGGATAATTGTGTGCTTCTGTCCCAGCTTTTTGATAATCTTGCGGATTTCCAGAATCTGGTTGGGGTCCAGGCCTACTGTAGGCTCGTCCAGAACCAACACCTCAGGATCTCCCAGCAATGCCTGGGCAAATCCAACGCGCTGCTTGTATCCCTTGGACAGGTTGCGGATCAGTCTGTCGGCATGGTCAGTAATCTTGAGCATATTCATGGCCATATCCACCTGTCCCTGTCGCTGATTCTTGGGAATCTTCTTAAGCTCAGCTGCAAATAACAGGTATTCTTTCACGGTCATGTCCATATAGAGAGGCGGAATCTCGGGGAGATAGCCTATCATCTTCTTGACAGCCTGGGGCTCCTCCATGATTTCGTGGCCGTTAACCCGGATCTCTCCGCTGGTATATGGAATAAATCCTGTGAGAATGTTCATGGTGGTGGACTTGCCGGCGCCGTTGGGGCCCAGGAATCCCAGTACCTCTCCGTCCTCTACGGTAAAGCTGATATCGTTGACTGCATGAATATCGCCGTATTGTTTGATAAGGTGTGATATTTCTATCATGTTTCCTCCCTATGTTCCGGGACAAATGTCCCCGGGTGTCTCTATATATTTATATGGGCAATGGCGTCATGTCAATGTGCCATGTCCACGGAGACATCTAAACACAGTAATTTTACGGCCTGGGCACTGTTTTGTAAAGACGCAGTCCCCCTGCCCCCTAGGGACTCAGGGGCAGGTTGCCGGCCGCGGCGGCGTAGTACACTGCCTTAGCACCCTGTCGCAGCAGTGCATGTGCCGCCGCCTCCATGGTTGCGCCGGTGGTAATAACGTCGTCCACCAGCACAACCACCTTGCCTGCGGCCCGGGGCGATGCTGCAAAAACCGCCGCCATTTCCATGCGTTCCCGGCGGTTTCGCAGATGCTGGGCCGGCGTATTGGCCCCTCGCAGCAGCAGGTCCGGGGCCAATGCTATGCCTGTGGCCGCGGAGACCTGAGCAGCTATAGTCTCCGCCTGGTTGTAGCCCCTGCGACGGTAGCGGTCCCGGTGCAGTGGGATTGGGACCAGCACCGCAGGGGCGCCCCCGCTGGCGGTGGGGGCCAGGCTGCTGCGGAGCAGCATCTGCGCCAGCAGCGCCCCGTGGATGGAGGCGGTGTCCCGCCGGCCGTGGAACTTGATGTCGGCTATCAGGGCCGGCACCATGTCCCGGTAGTAGAGGGGACAGAAAACGCCGCTGCAGTATCTGAAACCGTCGTTTCTTGACGCTCCCCAAATAAAAAATCCCCTCCTGAAGGGAAGGGACTTGTAACAGCTGTTGCATATGTGTACCGAGGGGTTCTCGGTTATGGCTCCGCAGATGGCGCACACCGTAGGGAACAGGCTTTGCAATATGTTTGAAATCTTCATCAGCGCAATACCCTCTCCAACCAGGGATGCACCTGCATTTCAGCCACCAGAGTATCGTACTCCCGGCGCTTGTGGGCTGAGGCAGGTTCTCCTGTATATATTGCCTTGATCATGAGATTCTTGGGGGTATGTTCCATGTCTACAAACTCGATAATGTCCACCTTGTAGCCACAGAGCTCCAGGATTCTGGCCCGCAGGGCGTCTGTCAGCAGGGATGCAAACCGCTCCTTCAGCAGGCCATAGCGCAGCAATGGGGCCAGTGTCTCGTTGGAAACCTGACCGTTCAGCTCGTGCTGACAGCAGGGCACGGACAGGATAACAGGTACCTTGCCCAGTATGGCCTTTTCCAGGGCAGCGTCGGTGGCTGTGTCGCAGGCGTGGAGAGTTACTACCATATCTGTGCCGGAATAGCCCTCCTGGTACTCCTCTATGCTGCCTGTCCGGAAGTTCAGTCGGGCGTATCCGCAATTCTCTGCCAGCCTGTTGCAGTCCTCTATAACCTGTTCCTTAAGGTCCAGGCCTGTCATGTTCACACTGCGCTCCTTAATCTGAGTAAAATAGTGGTACATGGCAAAGGTGAGATAGGACTTGCCGCAGCCAAAATCCACTATGCGCAGCACATCCCTGTTGGGCAGGGAGTAGTATATGTCATCTACAATTTCCAGGAACCTGTTTATCTGGACGAACTTCCTGCGCATGGGCAGCAATACTCTGCCGTCTGCATCCATTACTCCCAGCTGTTCCAGGAAATCCAGAGGCTGACCCTCCGGTAGTATGTAGTTCTTGGTCCTGTTGTGGGTCTCCGGCTCCCGGGGCGCCTTGGGGGCAGACTTGGTTCCGTGGCTGATAATCTTAACCGAGGACCTGTCCGGGTTTGCCATAACCTGATACATGGCATGGGGAGTCTTGAGATTCAGTGTGGAGAACATGCACCTGTCCAGCAGAGCATCCAGCTGTTCTGCAAACACAGTAAATACCTGGGGCACGTTGATATGCTGCACCTGTTTGGCCAGGCGAACCTCCATCTGCCAGCAGAGTCGATCCTTAAGGAGAATACGGCGGCCGGTTATTTTGGTTATACCTGTGTTTACCTTCTTGCTGGGGGAGACAACCAGCCCTGTAAGGCTGTCCTCTGCCATGAGCTTCCGGAGCAATTCCAGGAGGATTGGATCTGTGGTCATTTGGCTGCCTTTCTGAAGATGATCCTCTTCTGCACAATGTAGTTAATGGCAAACAGTACCAGGTCTACCAGGGCCTTGATAACTACGGTATTAAAAGGCACAAATTTGTCCAGGAATGCAACTGTCAGGGCCGATATCAGCATAACTGCGGCTGCCAACAGCACGTATTCTCCAAATGTGGATGCTACCTTGCCCTTGTGGCGGAATACCAGCTTTTTGTTCATGGTGTAGTTGTATATGGATGAGACTACCCTGGCCAGAATCGTGGGAAGCAATACCTTGGTGGAGAGCAGAGCCGCTATTCCCTCAGGCAGGGCCACATTCAATGCGGGAATCCCGGAGAGGATTGCAAACAACACCATGTCCAGAATAAATGAGGACAGGGAGACTCCTATATATTTGAGAGGATTTTTATATATAAGGTATGAGTCCCTGAGAACGTGGAAGTGGGAGGACTTGTTGCCATCCAGATATACGGTCTCAATGGGAATCTCTCTGATATTTATATTGTACTCGCAGCAGTCGGAGAGCACGTTCATCTCGTATTCGTACCGATCTCCCTCAGACCGGGACAGCAGCTCCAGTGCAGATGCGGGAATGGCCCGGAGGCCTGTCTGAGTGTCGTATACCTTGGCTCCGGACATGAGATAAAACGCCACTCTGGAAAAGCCATTGCCAAAGCGGCTCTTAAAGGGCACATTGCCTGTAAACCTGCGGCCTCCAAGTACCAGGTCCTCCGGATATTGTCTGCTGGTCTCGATTACCCGGCAAATATCCTGGGGCGTATGTTGGCCGTCGCAATCCGCAGTGACTATCCTATGGAAGTCACCATTCATATCCCCTACGCGAGCCATGCCGTACTTGAGTGCGTATCCCTTGCCTCGGTTATTCTCATACCCTATGGTATAGCATCCCTTGGCTGCTGCACCCTCAAAAATATGCTTGAACTCTGCTCCGCTGCCGTCGTCCACCACCATAATGTGCATAATGCCTGCATCGTGCAGGTGGTCAATGAGCTGCAGCAGTTTCTCGTCAGGCTTATAGCATGGAATCAGAATTAATGTATTGTTCACCTTGTTACTCCGTATTTCTTAATCTCTAAAGTATGCCGTACAACTCCTCCAGGCTGTGAATCTCGTATTCAATGGGAAAGGACGCATTGTGCGGCTTGCCGGTTCTGTTGTACAGGCACTTGGGCAGGCCGGCGTTGTAGGCTCCCAACATGTCGGATGATAGGGAATCTCCAATAACCAGGCATTCTCCGGGCTCCGCTGCCAATTGCTCCAATACCATTTTGAAAAACGCAGCCGCCGGCTTCTGCACACCCATCTCGTCGGAGATGAACAGGTGCTCTATGTAGGGCTGCAGTCCGGATCCATTGAACCTGGTATGCTGGACATAGGCAATGCCGTTGGTGACGATGCTGCAATGGTATTTGCGGGACAGGTTGGCCAGAACCTCCCTGGCTCCAGGCAGCAAATAGCATCCCTGGGCCAAATTATGCTGGTACTTGTCTGCCATCTCCTCTGGAGTAGTGCCTTGGATGTGGAACATGTCAATTAAATGTCTAAATCTGTCGGTTTTGAGGGCTGCCTTGGTAATCTCCCCTCTCTCCAGAGCCTTCCACAGGCTGTCATTGTAGACGTGGTATTCCTGGATAATCTCCGGATTGACAGGGCCATTGACCTGTCTGAGAGTCTCGGATAAACCATGGCGCTCAGCCTTCTTGAAATCAAACAATGTCTCATCTGCGTCAAACAGCAAATATTTGAAACTGCTCATAGAATCTGTTCTCCGTATCGATGGCGTTGTCTATATAATAGCACATTTGCACCTGCCATGATACAGCGGACCCTTAATTCACACTTGGTCAGGAAGAGGCATAGAGTATACTAAACATTTCAAAGGAGAATCTATGAAAAAAATAAAAATCCTCCTATGGGTTATGGTGCTGTGCCTGGGATCCATGGGATTAGTTCTCGCCGGGTGTGGAGAGACAACCTCGGAGAATACGAAAATTATCCTCAGCGAAGTAACACATTCCGTGTTCTATGCACCTCAATATGTGGCCCTGAATCTGGGATATTTTCAGGAAGAAGGCCTGGAAGTGGAGCTTATAAACGGCGGCGGTGCCGACAAGGTTATGACTTCGGTTATTTCGGGAGAGGCAGAGATTGGTCTGGCAGGCCCGGAGGCAACCATATACGGATACCTGGAGGGGAACCCCAATCACTCGGTCATCTTTGCCCAGTTAACCCAGCGGGACGGAGCGTTTTTGGTGTCCAGAGAGAAGATAGACAGCTTCAGCTGGGATATGCTTAAGGGCAAGTACGTAATCGGAGGCAGAGTGGGAGGCGTTCCCGAGATGACATTTGAGTACGTGTTGAAACAGCAGGGCATAGATATAGTCAAGGACCTGACTCTGGACACCTCCATCAGCTTTGCCCTGACTCCTGGAGCATTTACCGGGGGCACAGGAGACTATGTTACTCTGTTTGAGCCCACAGCCTCCAATATTGAGAAACAGGGACTGGGGTATGTGGTGGCATCCATTGGAGAGATGAGCGGATATGTTCCCTACACCGCATATTTTGCAAACAAGGACTACATGGCTGAGAACCCTCAGGTTATACAGAGTTTCACCAATGCGGTCTATAAGGGGCAGCAGTATTGCATGACCCACACGGCAGCGGAGATTGCGGAGGTGGTGGCTCCCAGCTTCCCGGACACAGATGTGGCTCTGCTCACCGATGCCATCGCCAGATACATGTCCATTGACGCCTGGTGCAGCGACCCCATTATGGAGGAGAGCTCTCTGGAGGCACTGGAGGTTATCATGGAGAGTGCCGGTGAACTGGATCGTCGTCCGGTATATGAGGATATCGTAGACAACTCCTTTGCAGAAGAGGCAATGAAATAGGCAATAATCCAAATAATCCGCCCTAGGCATTGAGCTTAAGGCGGATTTTCTTTGTGTGTACGGTTAATTCCGGGAACTATTGGTTCTTGTTCACCAGCAAAACCACGCATTCCACATGGCTTGTCCAGGGAAATTGGTCAAAGGGGATTGCCTTGATGGCCGCATAGCCTCTGGCGCATAGGTATTTCAGATCCCTGGCCATGGTTTCCGGATTGCAGGAGATGTATACAATACGTCGGGGCCCCAGGCGAATCATGGCATCCATGAATTGTCTGGTGCTGCCGCTGCGGGGAGGATCCATAAATACCACGTCCACCTGTTCGTCGTCTGCAGCCATGGTCTCCAGGAACTCTCCTGCGTCCCTGCAATACAGGGACATGTTGGACAGGCCGTTCAGCCTTTTGTTCATAACCGCATCCCGGATGGCGGATTTGTTGTTCTCCACGCCTACCACATGCCATGCCTGTTCCGCAGCGATAATGCCGATGGTGCCTATGCCGCAATATGCGTCCACCACCAGATCGCTGTCGTCGATCTCTGCCAGGTCGATGGCTGTCTGATACAGCACCTCTGTCTGGACCGGATTGATCTGGAAAAAGGATGTGGGAGATATTCTGAAGGTCCTGCCGCACAGGCTGTCCTCAATATATCCCCGTCCAAATACCACCTCGGATTGCTGGCCCAATATAACAGGGGTATGGGCTCTGTTAACGTTGAGTATGAGGGTGCTGATTTCCGGATGATTCTGTCTGAGCACCCGCATGAAATCCTTCTTGCAGGGGAAGCTCAGGTCCGCCACCACCAACACCACCATAATTTCTCCGGTGGACCGGGAGGTGCGGATCAGCACCCGGCGCATATAGCCCCGCATGGTAACCTCGTTGAATACAGGTATATGGAAATCCTCTATCATAAGGCGGATTCCCTCGATAATAGCTGCGGTGCGCCGGTTTTCCAGCAGACACTTGTCCACCTCCACCATTCTGTGGGAGCCGGGCTCGTAGATACCTGTGTGGACACGGCCTCTGTGGTCCGAAGAAAATGTGCGGTGAACCTTGTTCCTGTAGTACCAGGGGTCCGCCATTCCCACAATCTTGTCCACCCGGCATATGCTTCGCAGCAGGTCCTTGCAGCGGTTTTCCTTTATCTTAAGCTGTTCCTCATATGGGCGGTTGATCAATGAACATCCGCCGCATTTCTTAGAGGACTCGCAATATCTCTGATTAATCATATATTATCCTCACTTGCCATTTACCCTGTTGATAGGCTGTCCCCGCATAAATGCGGACAGGGTCTCCGCCACCTTGGCCACCAGGCGCTGTCTGGCCTCCAGGGATGCCCAGGCCACATGGGGTGTAATTATCATGTTGGGAGCGGTGAGGTAGGGATGTCCCGGAGTCATTGGCTCCACTGTGAGCACATCCATGCCCGCTCCTGCTATTACTCCTTGCTTCAAGGCATCTGCCAGATCCTGCTCCACTATAAGGCCTCCCCGGGCTGTGTTTATCAGAAATGCGGTGGACTTCATAAGGGACAGCGTCTCCCTGTTCACAATGCCCCGGGAGTCCTCATTGAGGGGACAGTGGAATGTGAGGAAGTCGGACCGGGAGAAAATCTCATCTCTGGTCACCACCTGAAACCTGCACTCCTGAGGCTGGGTTCTGGCATATACTATAACCTTCATGCCCAGGGCCTCTCCTATGTCCGCCACACGGCGGCCTATTGCCCCATAGCCGTATACTCCCAATGTCTTGCCCCGCAGCTCCATAATGGGGTAGCCCAGATAGGAAAAGCTGTTCATACGGGTCCAGTCACCTCTGTGGGTGGATTCGTTGTACTGTACCATGCTGGTTGCAAAATTCAGTATCATGGAAATGGTGAGCTGGGCCACAGAATCCGTGGAATAGCCCGGCACGTTGCACACTGTAATGCCCCGTCTGTCTGCTGCCTTGACGTCTATGTTGTTGTAACCGGTGGCAAACAGCCCTATATACCGCAGGTTGGGGCAGGCATCCATAACCTTGTCTGTAATCTCGGCCTTGTTGACTATGACCGCCTTTGCGTCGCCGATGGCATTGGGCACCTGGGCTGCAGGCACCACGTCGTACTCCACCGTATCTCCCAGGGCCTTGATGGGATCCAGGGACACGTCTCCCTGAGTAACTGTACATACATCTAAAATTGCAATCTTCATAAGCTAACCTCGCTGTCTCCCTCTATCCCCTGTACCGGATTCCTGTTGACCATGAGGGCGAAACATAACACCAATGCTGCCGCAGATATCAACAGCCACAGGGGGCTCAGGAAGTCGATATTGCTTGGGCAGAACTTGGAAAATGCGTTGAACCCAACGTGCATCAATATGCTGCCATATAAGGAGCCGGTAACCTCGTAGGCCATAACCAGGAAAAATCCGCAAAATGCTGCATAGGATATCCACAGAACCTGATTATGTATAATGCCAAAGCTCAAGGCGCCGATAATTACTGCCGGAGCCAGGGGCATAGCCCGGCGGCAGGTGTTGTACACCAATCCACGAAATACTATTTCCTCGCAGATGGGAGCTGCCACACAGGTGAACAGTATCTGTGCCCACAGGGGACCCTGGGACAGACCCTGGGAGGATGTGGAGTATTCTGACCACCAGCTCTCGGGGAAGGGAATTATGGCCAGCAGGAAATTCACAAATATCAACATGGCAGCCCCGGCCACCAGGCAGGCTGCTGCAGTAATGGGAGTAACAGGCCTGATATTCAGCCGTTCCCTGATCCCGAATCCAAATCTGCGGAGCATCATCAGCAAAACTGTCACGGACACCACATCTGAGACAATGGCCAGCATGTTGGCGCAGTAATAGTATACATTGACATAGTCTGCACCGGCTGCCACCCGGATAATCTGCAGGGCCACAAATCCTATGGCCTGCATCACCAGTTCGAAGAACAGCAGACAGGTTATTGCATTGATCAGAGCTATCAGTCCTCGCCTCATGTGACCTCCCCATAGATGTTTCTATTGTAGCATTTAGACAGGGCTGTGGGAAAGGGGCAAACCGACTCTGTACATTGGATTAATTTAATGGTATTTTTCATCTATGGGTCTATAATTATGTATGCATTATATTTGCAGAATTAAACCTTGGAGGTTATTGTGGTTTTTTCCAGTCTCGAATTTCTATTCATGTACCTGCCCATAGTTTTGCTGCTGTATTATGCAGTCCCCGCCTCCCATCTGCTGGCCCGGAATATTATCCTGCTGCTGGTCAGCCTGGTATTCTACGGCTGGGGCGAGCCGGTATATGTGCTCCTGATGGTCTTCACCATTGTGGTCTCCTATTTGGGCGGCCGGATGGTGGATCGGCTGAGAGGCAAGCCGGGCTGCAGGAGAGTCCTGATTGTAACTGCCATAGTGGATCTGGGGCTGTTGGGATTCTTCAAATACTACGACTTTTTCATAAACAACCTGAGGATGATTCCCGGCATGGACTGGCTGCAGCCATTGGGGCTGTCACTGCCCATCGGCATCTCCTTCTACACATTCCAGTCACTTTCCTACGTTATCGACGTATATCGACAGGACGCCCGGGTTCAGCCCAACGTGCTATCCTTTGGTGCATACGTAACCATGTTCCCTCAGCTGATTGCAGGCCCTATCGTCAGGTACAAGGATATTGACCAACAGCTGTGTCAGCGCACCCACTCCATGGACAAATTCGCCGACGGCATACGCACCTTTGTGGCCGGCCTGGCCAAGAAGGTTCTGCTGGCCAATGTGGCCGGGGAGCTGTGGACCTCCATGTCCGCAACCGCTGTGGACCAACGCACCGTATTGGGAGCCTGGCTGGGCATCATATACTATTCATTCCAGCTGTACCTGGACTTCTCTGCCTACTCGGATATGGCAATCGGTCTGGGCAAAATGTTGGGCTTCAGCTTTATGGAAAACTTTAACTATCCATACATTTCCAAGAGCATTACAGAATTCTGGCGCAGATGGCACATTTCACTGTCCACCTGGTTCAAGGAGTATGTGTACATTCCATTGGGAGGCAACCGCAAGGGGGCCGGCCGCACATATCTAAACCTGCTGGCTGTATGGTTCCTGACCGGATTCTGGCACGGTGCCAACTGGAACTACATACTGTGGGGACTGTACTTCTTCGTCCTGCTGGTGGCGGAGAAGGCATTCCTGCTTAAGTGGCTGAACAAGGCTCCCGGCTGGGTGGGACATGTATACTCCCTGATATTTATCCTGTTCGGCTGGCTGCTGTTTGTATTTGAGGACCTTTCCGCCGGGGCTGTGTGGTTTGGCAACATGTTCGGTGTAGGCACCCGGAGCTTCCTGTGCTCCAGGGACATATATGACCTGCTGAGGAACCTGCCTCTCCTGGCCATCCTGGTGCTTGCCTCCACACCTCTGCCCAAGAGGATCTGGAGCAAGCTGTATCAGGCCTCGCCGGCAATGCGCATAGCCACAGTGGCAGGCTGCCTGGTGCTGCTGGCGCTGTGCACAGCCTATTTGGTGAACTCCTCCTTTAACCCATTTTTGTATTTGAGATTTTGATGAGGTAATGGTATGAATGAGAAATTTGACAGAATATTGCATATAGTTACCGTTTGCCTCACTCTCTGCTTCTTGTTCGGATTCGGGGCGGCATTTTGGCTGACACCGGACAAAGAATTTTCGGAGCAGGAAAACCGCTATCTGCAGCAATTCCCCAAGCCGGAGCCGGAGTCCTTTCTGTCCGGAGAATGGATGTCCGACATAGGAGAATACTACGCAGATCAATTTCCACTGCGCAACACCTTTATGGGCATCAGGGCAGTCTCCGAGCTGGCCATGGGCAAGATGGAGAACAACAATGTGGTTATGGGTTCAGACGGCTACCTGATAGCCCGGAAGCACAACCCTGACTATGTCACCTTGGAGAAAAACCTCAAGGCTATCCGGTTCTTTGCTGACAAAATGGAGGGGCAGAACATTCCCTGCACCATAGCATTGGCCGGCAGAACTGTGGACGTTATGACCGATAAACTGCCTTTCCTTTATCCCACAGAGGTGGACGAAAACCTATGGGACACCGCACTGGATATGGTGAAGGGCCGGCAGGTATTGGACCTGCGCACATCCCTCCTGAGGGTGAAATCCTCCGCCGGCCAGCTGTACTATCGCACAGACCACCACTGGACCACCCTGGGGGCATATTACGGATATAGGGATATTATGGACAGCTGGGGCATTACTCCCAAAGGGCTGGAACACTTTGGTGAGATCCTGGTCGCCAAAGGATTCTACGGCACAAGCTGGTCCTCGGCAGGCACATACTGGGTGGAGCCCGACTGCTTGGAGATCTACCGCTACTCGGGGGACATGGACTATACCACATACATTCAGGACACCGGAGCATCATTTGATGGATTCTACGACATGAGCTATCTGGATAAGAAGGACAAATACAGCAGCTTCATATCCGGGAATAACGGCCTGGTGACAGTTACTGCCAAGTGGGGAAAGAAGCGGGAGACTCTGCTGCTGATCAAGGACAGCTTCGCCCACAGCATGGTGCCCTTCCTGGCCATGCACTACAATCTGGTAATTGTGGATATGCGCTACTACATGAAACCCTTGGGCTCATTGATTGAGGAGTACGGGGTTGACCGGGCCCTGGTTCTGGTGAATATGGATACATTGATCGACACATATCAATTTGGCCTGCTGACAAAGTAGGGAGTTTATCCGGAATACAGTTGGTCAGAATATAATTTCAACTGAAAAGGCGGCAGGAAAACAGTCTCAATTGCACTTCGTGCAATGATATCCGTTCCCCGCGGTCACGGATGAAATACGCTGGCGCGTATGAAAGGACGGCGGCTATGAAACGACCAAAGGAACATAGGGGCCAGAACTCTTCACTCATCACTCTACACTATTCACTTGACTTGTGCTGGATTCTAGAACAAGTTCTTCACATTGGATATGGGCCGCAGTTCCACGGTGCCAAACTCTCTCTTCTGCCTGGCTGTAAGCTTGTTGTAGTTGGCCTCTGGCAGGTATATGGCAGTAAAGCCTGTGCGGGCCGCCTCCATTATGCGCATATCCATGCGGCTGACGGCTCGGACCTCTCCCGTCAGGCCTACTTCGCCGCAGTATACGGCGCCCCGCTCCAGGGGCACGTCCTTAACTGCCGAGTAGATTGCTGCCAATATGCCCAGGTCGCAGGCAGGCTCGGTTAGCCTGATACCGCCTGCCACATTGATGTACACGTCCCGCTCCCACAGAGGCAGATGGAGCATTTTCTCAGCCACTGCCAGCAGCATGCCTACTCGGCTCATGTCCGTGCCGTTAACTGTGCGCTTGGGCAGATTGTAGGGGGACTTGCTGGTGAGTGCCTGTATCTCAGTCAGCAGAGGGCGGGTGCCCTCCATGCCGCAGACCACAGCGGCTCCGCTGATATTGCTGTCCCTGTGGGTCAGCATGGCATCTGCAGGATTCTCTACAGGGCACAGGCCCTCTCCTGTCATCTCAAACAGTCCAATCTCGTTGGTGGAACCAAACCGGTTCTTGACTCCCCGCAGCACCCGGAAGGGCAGGTTTCTCTCGCCTTCAAAGTACAGCACTGTGTCCACCATATGCTCCAGCACTCTGGGTCCTGCCAGGTTGCCCTCCTTGGTTACATGGCCGATTATCATGGTGGTGATGCCGGCGGCCTTGGCCAGCTTGAGCAGCATGCCTGTAACCTCACGGACTTGACCGACACTGCCTGGGCTGGAACTCATATCGTCGCTATATACAGTCTGTATGGAATCTATTATGAGGAAGTCCGGCTTCTCCCGCTCTATACATGCCAGAATCACCGTCATGGAGTTTTCGCTGAGCAGCAGCAGGTCCGGGTTATTTATGCCAAGCCGCTCTGCCCTCATGCGAATCTGGGGCGCCGACTCCTCTCCGGAAACGTACAATACTCTCTTGCCTGCCGGCAGCTTGCCGCAGATCTGCAATACCAGGGTGGATTTGCCAATCCCCGGGTCTCCCCCCAGCAGAACCAGAGATGCAGGAACAAATCCGCCTCCCAAAACCCGGTCCGCCTCGGGTATGCCTGTGGAAATACGGGCAGTGAATTGCTTGCTGTCTATGTCCGAAAGCCTGACTGCATTGCCTCTGTCCGGAGATGACACAATGGCGCCTGCCGGATTCTTGTCCTCCACAATAAACTCCTCTGTCATGGAGTTCCATTCTCCGCAGCCGGGGCACTTGCCCATCCATTTTGCACTGGTGTAGCCGCAGTTCTGGCACACATACGCGGTCTTATTCTTTGCCATCTGTCTTAACCAGCTTTCCTTTAATCCTGGTAAGGGCATTGTCCACGGATTTGCGGCTGATGCCCAGTATTTCGGCGATTTCGCTCTGGGAATATCCCTGGAGGTATTGGTTCAGAACCTGCAGCTCCTTGGGGGACAGGTGCTCCTCAGCATATTGTCTGAGCATTGCGGTGTGGCTCTTGCGCAGATAGACCTCCTCCGGATCCCTCTCGGCGGTCTCCTCCATAGCTGCCAACAGCTCGCCGCTGCACTCCTCGTCCTCGTCGGTCATGTATATGGAAACGTACTTGTCCATGGGTATCTGGCTGGTGGATGTGGCCTTGCGGACTGCGCTGACAATAGCCCTCTCTATGCACAGGTTGGCAAAGGTCTTGAATCCTGCGTCCTTGGCGCTGTCATAGGCTGCATATGCGTTGTATAGGCCGATCATGCCCTCTTGAATTGTATCCTCCATGTCGGCGCCTTCGATGTAATAGCTGCGGGCCTTGGCACGGACCATGGCCTTGTACCGCTCCATCAGGGCGTTGAGGGCCTCGGCATCGCCGTCGCGAGCCAGGGTTATCAGCTGTATGTCCTCCATGTGGGAGTATTTAGTGTATTCCATTGATGTCATGGGTTATTTCCAGGAATTGCTGATACGTGGAGTGGTAGGTTTCCAAGACCCTGTATTGGTATCCAGTTCGCCGCTGCGCTCTACCAGGCGGAATACCGCTATGGTTCTCTCGTCAGCGTACTTGCCGTTGTAGCTGCAGGTTACCAGGGTCAGAATCATGTCGTCGGGGCCAAACTGAACGTCCTTGCCGTACTTGACAATAGAGCGCTCCTTGCAGCTGTTGCAATATTCAATAAACTTCTCGGTGCTGGAGAATGTAACAGGCAATGCCTCGTTGTCCGCATTTGCCAGGAAGCATGCAAATATCTCCCACTCGTAGTTTTCATAGACTGTGTCAAAGAAGATTACCGGGTGATCCCTCCACATGTACCCGCTGGTGTAGTTGGCAATCTGCCTGAACATTTCACCGTCCTGCATATGGTGGCCAGAAACAATGGTATTCTTGCCAAGAGGGGCAGCGGAGCATTCGTACTCCATAAAGATGGATCCGTAATATGTGGCCTTGCCAAACAAATCGTGGTCCAGATAGAAGTTCTTGTAGTTGGGATCGTGGCTCTGCATAACCGGGTAGTTGATAACCGTTCCGTTGAGCTGAATCCAGCCAACCACGTCTCTGTTGATGCTCACAAGACTGGCAAAGGATGGCCTGACCTGGGGCACGGGAGTGGACACCGGCGGCGGAGTGGGGATAAACACGTCCGTTGTGATACCGGTAGTGTCCTCTGTGGTTATGTCCAGCGTAACGTCAAGGGTACTCTGAGTCTCTTCCGGCCTGTTGTCCGGAGTGGGCAGAGTTGGCACAGGGCTGGCGGTTGCATTGTCCGGAACAGGTGTGGCAGTGGCAGTAGAGCTGATAGGGTCTCTGCCGGCATACATGTCCTTGATGTCATTGGCCTGCTGCTTGTGGGTGATATACGCATATCCCCGGGCGCCCAAAACACCCAGAGAAACGCAGAATACTACCAGACATAGGTAGTAGATAATCTCGTATACCTTGCCTCCCAGGGGAAGATCCCTCCAGGCCTTCTCCTTGTGCCTGGGCATGCCTGTAGGCTTGAGCCTGGGGTCATAGGATCGCTTGCCCTTGTCCGATGAACCTCTGTCAAATGAGGACATGGTGAGCTCCGGGTCCTCCAGACTGTTGTTCTCAAACTCAGGGAAATAGGGCTGCTGGGGCTCCTCGGCAGGGGAAATCTCTGCCTGTGTCTCCTCTGGAGGAACATTCTCGCCCACAGTCTCCTGAATGGGCGCATCAACACAGGACACTGCCTCCTGTTGGCAGGTCTCATCAGCAGTCTGCTCCGGCTCATTCGCCCGTTGTGCAGGGTCCAATATAGACTTGTTGTCCTTATCCGGTGCCATACTTCTCCTAATCGGAAATATGCCTGTATTTTATCACAGTAATCTATGTAAAAACAGACCTGTTCCTATACGCTGTATTTGTTTTGTTGGACGACAAAAGGGGCAGAATTGTTCGAAGCCATAATCCCCAGGGGCGTCTACAGCTTGATTACGTGAATCTGGTCTCCCTCTGTATATTCCGCAATAACCTGGCGGTTTACATCGTATACTCTGCGAATTCTTCTGCCGGTTCCGCCCATGTTTTCATTTGCTGCCTTTAGCTGTTCCTGGTCGTACAGGATAGGATTGTCCGTGATCAGCTGAGGCATTCCAATTATGCCGGCTATTGTAGCCTTCCCCAGGGGAGTCTTCCCCCTCTTCCGGTGTCTGGCCAGGGAATAGGCCTTGGGTGTGTTGATCCAGGCCCTGCCGTTAAGCTGTCTCCTGTACAGAGCCCCCAATGTGGACCTGTCGGTGGTGAAATAGTCCATGATGGAACGAATTGAAAAGGGGGCATCCTTGCTGTGAACGGTGGTTCCGGTGGATATGTGGCAATACTCTACCTTGCCAAAGGCAGGCATCAACGGCACGTCTTCGGCCATAATAGGGGCGTCCTCCACCATCCGGCGCAGCAGTGAAATGGCATCGTACATGGATTTGGCACGGCTGTGTCCGTTCTCTGGGATCAGGCCCGCCATGTACAGGTCTCCTGCCACCACCATATCGAAGCCCCATTTGTTCAGCACCGTGTCAATCAAGTCCCGGATATAGTCCAGAACATCTGCCCGGCTCAGATCCAGAGCCACCAGATTCACATCCATGGGGCTGTTTACCACCTTGTTGTTCTTGTCCCTCTTGATCCAGTCCTTGTGCTTGCGGGCCAACTGGGAGCGACGGTCTATGGAAAAGGGAGTAATCCACAGGGCGGCCTTGAGATTCCTGTCGTGAATCCTGCTGACCACCTCTGCCATGCCGCCGGGGAACTTGACCGGGTCCGGCGTCCAATCTCCCTTGGACTGACTCCATCCCTTAGCTATCATAAACAGCTGGGCATGTTGGCCCAGAGGCTCCAGATTGGCCAATGCGGTATATATGGAGGCAGCATCAACGTTGGATCCCATTTCTGCGGTGCTGAACCCACCCATGGGTTTCACCTCCACAGGAGGCAGGTTCAGGTCTGCAAACCATTGGTCGAAAACCACATCCTCCCTGTCGTCGTAGAAGCGCAGGCTCATGAGCCGGTATTCTCCCGGGTTCAGGCTGATACCCTCCACATCCTTGGAAATATATATGGTGCTGTCCTGTCCGTCGTACTGGAATATGGTGTATCCGTTCTCCTCCGAGGTGGAGGCCAGCAGGCGGTAGTGGTTCCGGGCCGTGCGGAAATAGCAATAGGAAAACCCCATTGGAGAGCCGTTGTGTATGTCGTAGCTGCCAAATAGTCTGGCGGCGGTACTGACCCGGAGGCGGCTCCTGATATAGGGCGGCAGGTATGCGATCTTGTTGTCCCGGGAAGTCTCCCAGCAGGGAGAGTCGGAACGGAAGCCATTCATGAAGAACCTCTCATCGGTTTCGCAAATCCAGTGGAAGGTCATGGTAAACGATACCAGCCTGATAGGCTCGGCAGGGTTGATTGTCACATTGATCTCGCCGTTGCGGTCATAGACCTGGGCCCCCAGGCCGCTGGACTTGATATTGCCGCTGTATTGACGACCGTCCTTGTGGAGGTATGTTATGGTGCATTCCGGAATATACATAGTTTTGTTCCTTGTTTTTTTAGTATTATAACACGAAACAGGGCCTGGTGAGAAAGGGGCTTTAGCCGGGAGGGGACAAACCGGGGCAAAACCTGCAATTAAAGGTTTTTTTCTCCGTTGACACTTTAATTTTACTTTGCTACAATAGCAAAGCAAGTTCGGCGCTATAGCCAAGTGGTAAGGCAGAGGTCTGCAAAATCTCCACCCCCAGTTCAAGTCTGGGTGGCGCCTCCAAAAAAAATCAGCAATCCGGCGGATTGCTGATTTTTTTATGCAAGGCTGCGGCGGATTTCATGCACGCTGACGCGTGACGGCATACCGCCTGTGGCGGATTTCATGCACGCTGACGCGTGACGGCATACCGCCTGCGGCGGATTGGTATGCAAGGCTGCGCCTTGATGACATACAGCCTCTCGGCTGATGGCATACACGGCGTTGCCGTGATCACATGCAACACTTCGTGTTGATTGGATACAAAGGGACGAAAGGAGCGAATTATGGCAAAGAATTTATTACTCGAATATTCCGAAGAACTTGCTACCAGGTGTGAGTTACTTTGCAAATCCATCAATGGCAATTTCAATACAGTTTTTCAGCTCCGCAAATCTTCGTCCAGCGTATTTGCCAACATTACCGAGGGACAGTATGCGCAAAGCTATGCTGATATGCTTTCCAAATTCAAAATTGCTCGCAAAGAATGCGCAGAAACAGAATCCTGGTTCAAACTGCTCTATAATACAAGAGTGATAGATGAGGCAACTTTCAAGACCTTTCGAAACCTTTGTGGCAGAATACGGAGACTGCTGACCTCATCTTGTATTACAATAGAAAAGAAAATCAGCGGCGAATGATCTGGCGCTTTTGACCGCACAAATGCACCGCAAAATGTGCGCTGTTTCGATCCGAATACATATCCTGAACTTTCGATTATTTGGTGGATCACATTTTTACATATGGAGGAAAATAATGGAATCTAAGTTTACAGGCGGCCTGCTTGGAATGATCGGCATCGGTATTCTGCAGGGAATTATCACTATATTCACCCTTGGCCTTGGCGCCCCCTGGGCAATTTGTCTTAAGGAATCCTGGTATGTCAAGCATACCACCATCGACGGACATCAGCTCACCTTTGACGGAACCGGAGGACAGCTCTTTGGCAACTACATCAAGTGGTTCCTGCTGTGCATTGTCACCCTTGGCATCTATTCATTCTGGCTCAACATCAAGATGAAGCAATGGGTTACAAAGCATACCCACATGATATAGTCAAAACGCATGCCATCACGCGTCAGCGTGTATGTAATCGCGACGGAGTCGCGCATGCTATCACGCGTCAGCGTGTATGTCATCACGCGCCAGCGTGCATGTGATCACGCGCCAGCGTGCATGTAATCAAGGCGCAGCCTTGCATGAAATCCGCCACAGGCTGCATGCCATCACGCGCCAGCGTGTATGTAATCCGCCGCAGGCGGTATGCCGTCACGCGCCAGCGTGTATGTGATCACGCGCCAGCGTGCATGTAATCACGCGCCAGCGTGTATGTGATCAGCCGCAGGTTGCATGCTATCACGCGCCAGCGTGCATGTAATCAGCCGCAGGCTGCATGCTATCACGCGTCAGCGTGTATGTAATCAGCCGCAGGCTGCATGCCATCACGCGCCAGCGTGTATGTAATCAGCCGCAGGCTGCATGCCATCACGCTTATAGAAAAGATTAGTAGTGCCACATAATCTTCGTGTTGTACGGATACTTGTATAACATCCATGGGATAAATGGGTCATCTCCGATTATTTCCTTCAGTTCGTCTCTTTCTAAGATTGATCCTGTGCCGTTTTCATCGTACAGATAATAGCAATCATCTACGATACAGGCATTCTCCCATTCTGGACAAGCATGAAGCCAAATAACACGAACAATTCCATATACCTTCCCGTCAACCTTGCGGTAAACTCCTGTGGCATTAGCATATTTGAGATACATGCCATCCTTGATTTCGGTGTGCGGAGGCTTCAACTCAGACAAATCCAGCTTTTCAAGAGTTTCACCAATATTGGGAACTTTTGAAAGATCTGCTGCAGTATAGGATTCTCCACGCCTGGAAACATTGCCGTTATCACCATTGTGTCCGTTGATATAAATGGTCTCATCGGTTTTGAAGCCGTTTATAATACGGGTAAAACCTGCTGTGATTCTTTCTCCATTTCCACTAAAACTCAATTCATAGACAAATACATTGGTTTCACTTGGTTCCAGATATGCCTTGATTGCCTTTGCTTCTTCCGAAACAAAAATATCATCGGAGGTGAAGTAATCATATCCTGCGGATGAAACATGCCAATCTTCCCCGTTCTTTGCAAGCTCTATGATATTCGACTTTACCTCCGAGATTTTCGTGTTTTCCGAAGCGGGGTAGGATTCAATACTATGGGCGAAATCAGAAAGGTTTTTTCCAGGGATAAAAGATTTTGAAAAAAGATAATCAGTTTTCTCCCAAAAGCCCTCGTCCACCTCTCCATCATTGAAGGCAATAACTGATCCGTATCCCAAATCCCATGTCAAGCTCACCGCAAACATATTGGAGAAGAAATCAACCCGGCTCTGTGTTCCATTGACAAGTGCATAATTTTCCACGCCCTCTTGTCTGAGTGACATTATAAAGCAGTCATATCCATCAAATACGTCTGTGTCGTAGTAGGGATAATATAGGAAAATCTCATTGGGGAATCCCTCGCCACGAATCTGGTCCACAACACGCAGCCTTGCAATGTGTATTGGCATGTTATCCGAGGCAGCAAAGTAATAAGTGTCGGGCAGGACCTCGATGACCTCCGCTTCAATTACTGTATTTATCGTAAATCCCGGGGACAGTATGTCCGCCTTCCCTCCATTTATTGATGGACGAGAACCTTGTTCAAGTGCCTGCACACCCGTAATCTTCTCCCCGCTGGTCACTGTAGAAATTGACGGAACATCGTTATCAGGGGGATTAATCGGTTTGTCCCCCGGATTTCGTAGCAGATGCACAGCGATAACTGTGCCTGCAATCAGCATAAAACAAGCTGCAATTGCTCCGACCCGCAGCCATATTCCCTTTTTGGGCTTCTTTGCCTTTTCTTGAAGCTCGTTATCCATAGAGACAAAGCGTTCCACAACATCAGTTTCAATGTGGCTGACACCGTTTAAAAACTCATTTTCTTTCATATAGCATAGCCCTCCTTTTCGAGCTTTTCTTTCAGATCGCATTTGATTGCCGCGATCTCCTTGTGGACTGTTGATTCGCTGCATCCCAGCAGCCTTGCAATTTCCTTGATAGGACGTGGGAAATAGTACCGGCTCATGAAGATGTACATTCGACGGTCTGACAGTGAACGGACAAACTCGCTGATTACGCGGCCAAGTTCTCTGGCATCTGTGTCAGAGAATGCATCATCGCCGCCGGCAATGAAATCCCCAACCTCGGAGAGAGACACCGTCAATTCGGAAGAAATTCGCTTTTGCCGCGTTCTTGCCTTGTAGCAATCAATGGCCGTCCTTCTCATGATCACAGCAAGATAGGCTTGAAGCAGTGTGGGTCTTGCAGGAGGAATCGAGTTCCAGGCACCGATATATGTGTCGTTCAGGCATTCCTCGCTGTCGCCGGTATCGTGAAGGATATTGTAGGCTATGGACAGCAGGAACTTCCTGTACTTGATATCGGTCTCCTTGATGGCCTGCTGGTCCCGCTGCCAATAGAGCTCAACAATCTGTTCATCGCTCATTGGGGCTGTCGCCTTGGTCTGAAGTTCCATATCGCACCTCCTTCCCTGATAGTCTGAAAGGCCCTTCACAAATACAGTCGACAAAAATCTGAAAAACTGCAAAGGAATCTGAAAAATTTTGAGTTTTCTGTTTTTATATTAAGGCAGCCATACCAGGAAAGGCAAATTTTTCTGCTCTTTTGCCACAGAACTCACATAAAGGAATACCTGATTTTTTACTCTTACGACAAAGTGGAAAACACGGTCTATGTTCTGGCAGTATTCAACGCCAAGCAGGATTACGGGATAGTGATGAAAAAATTTCCATAATCGAATTCTTTGCCCCATTTGCCATTGTAATATATCCGGGCAAAAACATATAAATTCTTGAACACGGGCATAGTTTTGAGTAAAATC
>CAZCOE010000040.1:0-7438 GCA_964500525.1 uncultured Clostridia bacterium
ATGGGGACCAGAACTTTTCACCCATCACCATTCACTATTCACTGATATATTCGATCACTGGAACATGGTCTCCACAACTCTTCACTCATCACTCTACACTATTCACTGCGAAGCAAAGCACAGCTTGCTTCGCCGGGGAACATGGAGACCAGAACTATTCACTCATCACCATTCACTATTCACTGGCGAAGCGCAGCGAAGCCTCGCTTCGCCTACACTATTCACTGGATTGCCCCGCTTCGCCTAGTTTCACCTTCTTTCTCATTCAGCTTTTTGAGGGCCTTGCGGAACTGGATATAGAACAAAATGGCGGTAAACGTTACTGCAATAATGTCCGCTACAGGTTCAGCCATATACACACCCTTGGCCGGATCGGTGATAATATGGGGCAGGATGTAGATAAGTGGAATCAAAAGGACGAATTTCCGCACCACGGCAACGATAATGGAGCAGGGCGCATTTCCAATGGAAACGAAGGTGAGCTGTGCGGAAATCTGGATTCCAAAGGCAAACAATGCGCCACAGTAAATCCGCAGTGCAGGTACCGCATAATCCAGCAACTGGGCATCGGGAGAGAAAATTCCTGCAAACATCCTGGGAGCGGCCATTATTGCTGCAAACAGCACAACGGAGTAGGTTAAGCATATTTTTAACAGGAGGAGAAAAGTCTTCTTTACACGTTCCGCGTTTCCGGCTCCATAGTTATAGCTGGATATCGGCTGGGCTCCCTGTCCGATTCCCTGCAGAGGGAGCATTGCAAACTGCATAATGCTGGTGCAGATCGTCATGGCACCTACAGCAATATCGCCCCCATATTTCAGCAATGATGAATTGAAGCATACTGCTATTACACTCTCACTTGCCTGCATGATGAATGTGGAGAGGCCAAGGAGCACACAGGGAACAATCACCTTGGCTCTGAGAGGAAGATACTCCTTTTTCAGACGTAGACGGGTCTTCTTCCCCATAAGGAACATAATGCACCAGCAGCAGGACAGTGCCTGTGAAATAATGGTGGCAAGGGCCGCTCCGCGGACTCCCAGACCAAGGCCGTAGATAAATATAGGATCGAGAATAATATTGCACACAGCGCCAATCAATACAGTGAGCATACCGGTTTTGGCAAACCCCTGGGCTGTAATGAACATATTCATGCCCAGGGTCATTTGTACAAAGAATGTGCCCATAGCATAGATGTTCATATATGGAACAGCGTACTCAATGGTTTTATCGCTGGCGCCAAAGATCAAAAGCAGTCTCCGATTGAATATGAGCAGCACTGCTGTGAGTACAACAGATACGATTGCCAGCAGAGAAAAGCAGTTTCCCAGAATGTTCTCCGCTGTTTCATAATCCTTTTTCCCCATGTGGATGGACGCTCTGGGTGCACCTCCGGAGCTTACCAACGCAGCAAAAGCAGACACTATCATAATTACGGGCAGACATACGCCTACCCCGGTCAGTGCAAGGGAGCCATTACCCGGCATATGACCTATGTAAATCCGGTCCACAATGTTGTACAGCATATTGATAAGCTGGGCGGCCACTGTGGGAACAGCCAGCTTAATCAGCAGTTTGTGGATAGGTTCTGTGCCTAGAAATCCTCTGTCGTCTGTCATTTTCTATCCTCCATAAGGGCAAATTGGATGTTTTCATTCATTGTCTTAAGACCACTGATCATTTTCTCTCTCTGTTCTTCGGAAATTCCCCGGAATAATTTCCGGAAAAACTGATCTTGTACTGCCTTTCCCTTTTGGATAATGTCCTTGCTTTTTTCGCAAAGGACCAGGTGGTGGCTGCGATGATTGCCATTTCTTTGCTCTTTACGCACCAATCCCTTTTCCTCAAGAGAACGGACTGATGTGGATACATGGGATTTTGCAAGATGGCGGTTCCTCACGATTTCAGCAGCTGTGTCGTATTCGGGATTATTGGATAGAAACATCAGAATTGTCAATTCCATAGAGCTTAGGGCAAACTCATCGCAGATTGGAGAAAGCATTCGCTGATATAGCTCCAGCACAGATGAGAGGAAATCGAAGTAATTCATAGAAGCCTCCTTTGTTCTAATTTTAACTGTTCGTTTTAGAACATTATGACATGAGGTTCCTATCTTTGCAAGATAGATTTCACCGGATGTAAGGAGGCGAATTGTCTCCCCTACTACCATGACAAATGTGCATATAAAAAGCGCCTCCACTTTGGGAGACGCTGCTTCAATTTAGTTAGTTTACATCTGATACCGGCTCAATAGGGTTACATTTTCGCCTGATAGGAGATATTTGCCTGTCCCTATCTGCACAGCTTTGCCGGAGCAGTGAGGGTCTTGCCCGTCATATATTCCAGATATGCTTCCTTTATCGTAACTCCTGTATCTTCCCCACCGGGGTACCTTTCCCCATCATAGTCCACGGAGGACATAATCACCTGATATCGGCCCTCTGTCTCTACTTTTCTGCCGTCGGAGAGGACAGCGGATACAATCTTTCCCTCCTCCACAACTGCGTCCATACCCGACCAGTAGTAATCAAATACCGCAGTTTTATCTCCAAAGGTGCAGGTTCTGCCGCTATTTATCAGGCTGAACAGTTCCTCTCCGGTAAGGGACAGCTTTACAAGAGTTTTTGATGTGTTGCCGGGAATGGTTGTATCATAGTTCTCGTGGTACAGTTCGCCTGCATATAGCCTGCCGCTTACACCTCCTGCATTAGGTACTCCGTCGATTGCTCCTCCATCGGATACAATTGCAACATCCCCACCTGCATTCAACATTAAATCGGCCATGAGCTGGACCGTCTGGAGGTGAGTAAGATCCTCGGGGACCGTTGCCACGTGAATACTTGCGTCATTCTTGCCTATCATCTGCTTATGAAGAATGTCAATCTTTTCAGCAAGTTTGTCAAGACTACCGCTATTGAAAATCTCATTCTTTACTATGGTTCCTGCCTCTACCCATACATCCTCGTAGCCTTCCAGAATATAGGGAGCTGCTGAGCCGGATCCAAAAACATCCCATACATCCTTGTAGGGCGGGAATTCCTCGGAGGGAGCACTGCCGGCCAGGGGAGAAATATCGGTTACTGTGGAGTGCAGTGATTTCTGTCCTTCCTCAGTAGAGAGATATTCCATAATCTGCAGCACTGCCTCCAATTTTTTCTCATTACCCGGCTCGGCCAGCTTCTTGCTGATACCGATGTTGTTTACGGCTATATTCAGGAACTGCCGGTCAGGTGAATTTCCAAGGTAAGGCAGCCCACCAATTTCGTCATTGCATTCCTTGATGCCATTTACAAGGTAGGGGAATCCGCCAACCATAAATGACATTGCTGCCTGGCGGCTGAGAAGTTTATCCGTGACGTCGTTGTTTTTAGAATTCTTATCAGAGGCGTCAAAGGCGCCTGCGTCGATGAGCTGCTGGAAACTGTCTATGGTTTCTCCGAAACCCTCCTCAAAAGAAGCCTTCCCTGCCACAAATTTCTCCTGCCATAACATACCGTCACGGGTGCCAAGGAAACCGCATTGTGCTATGGCGCCCATAATCCGCCAATATGTCCCGGCCATAGAACCGGCGTGGGTAATTGGAATCAGCCCCGGTTCCTCTTCACGTATCTGCCTGCACAGGGAGACAAGATCGCTGAGTGTCTCGGGAACCTTCCAGCCGTGTTCCCGGAACAGCGTCTTGTTGTACATCATGCTTATGATGGAATAGTTGGCTGGAACCATATACACAGCACCTTCCACGTCCCTCTGATTGATCAGGGAAACATTGTAGTTGTCCAGAAAACTATATCCTGACAGATCCAGCAAATAATTCTTCTGGAATTCCTCCGAGGGCATGGCACTGAAGTATATAATATCCGCAGGCTCGCTTCCCGACATCTTCTGATTAATGTAGCCCGTAGGGTTTGAACCGCTGAAATACTCAATGTTAAGAGCCATGTTCGGTGCGCTTGTCATGACTGCCTTTGTAAAATTCCGGAAGTAATTGTTGTTGACTTCCAGAAGATTCAGAGTGATTTTCTCGTCCTCCCCTATGGTCTCAGATGTTTTCTCTCCATTGCAGGCTGTAATTGATGCCAGCATTGCGATGCAGAGAATCACCACCACCATTTTTTTGAAAATTCCCGTGGTCTTCATATGATTTTCTCCTGAAGATTGTCTATTTTTGTCATATTGTTTTTACGATGATACGGCTCTTCCAGGGTACGGTAGAGCAGATTTGTATCAATAGGCTTGGCTATGTGGCCATTCATTCCGGCTTCACGGGCGTTGCGCACGTCCTCGTCATAGGCATTGGCTGTCATAGCGATAATGGGAATAGTCTTAGCGTCCGGATGTTCCAGTGCACGGATAGCCCTGGCGGCGTCAAGGCCGTTCATAACAGGCATCATAATGTCCATCAATATTACATCAAAGCTGCCCTTTTCGCTGTTTTCGAATGTTTCCACAGCCAGTGCACCATTTTCCACACAGGTGACCTTGATGCCAACCTCCTCCAGCATGAACCTGGCGATTTCCATGTTGAGCTCGTTGTCCTCCACCAGCATAACCCGCATTCCCTCCAGATTGTGCCGGCTCTCATCCGATTCCCGGGCGGCATTATCAGCCTGAAGGTCAATATCAAAGCCCAGGTCCAGGATAAATTTGCTTCCCTCGTTAAGCCGGCTCTCTACGGTAATGGTTCCACCCATCATGTCCACAAATTGTTTGGTTATGGCCATGCCCAGACCGGTTCCCTTGTAGTTTGTACGGTTTCCACTATCCTCCTGAGAAAAAGGTTCCCATATCTGCTTCAGGAAATCCGTCTTCATACCGATTCCGTTATCCTCCACTTCAAAGTGGTAGTGGGCCCTCCCGCCGTCGCATCCGGTTTCCTCTGCCCGGAAGATGATCTTGCCTCCGTCAGGAGTAAACTTCACCGCATTACCCAATATATTTATGAGTATCTGCCGCAGGTGCAGCTCGTCTCCAATTAGGTTGGGGTGGGCAAAGCTGCCAAATTCCCGGATAAACTCAACCTTGCGTTTGAGCAGCTGACCGCCGATGATAGATGAGCATTCGTCCAAGGCGGCATTCATGTTCATAGGTGCGGAGCTCATGGTTACCTTGCCGCTCTCGATACGTCCCATGTCAAGCACGTCATTTATCAGGGACAGCAGATGCTGTGAGGAATTGTTGATCTTGCCCAGACAGTCCGTCACACGTTGTGGATCTGTTACGTTTTTCAGGGCAATATCCGTCATGCCCATAATGCCATTAATGGGAGTCCGTATATCGTGGGACATATGGGAGAGAAATTCGCTCTTTGCTCTGTTTGCGTTCTGCGCCTCCTCTGCTGCCTCCTTCAGAATACGGTTGGACTCCTCCTTTTGCTCCATAAGCCTGCGGTTGCGGTTATCGGTCAGGTAGAACACCAGTGCAGAGAAGTCGAGAATCAACAGTGCCCCCAGAAAAGCGAAGAATTGGCGAGTACTGACAAGCATATGGTCAGCGCTGTCGCTAAGGACAGCTGTGGGGACAAACATCATGGTGTTCCACCCCTCTGTACCTACCTTGTGGCAGGAAACGAAGTACTCCACACCGTCGCAGCGGAATTCCAGTACATTTGGCTTAAGATTATTAATGGATGTCCTGAAGTCCTCCAGTCCTCCTCCGTGGATAAACTCCACGTCCTCCAGGGCATTGACGATGTTGTACGCCTTGAACCTGCTGTCGGCTCCATCGGGAACAAATAGTGCCCTTCCGTCATGGTTTACGATGTATGTATAGTTGCCGCTGCCAAAGGTATCAATGGAGAAACCTTCGTTTAATATATTGATGTTCACCGCCATCATTACATAGGCGATGGATTTTCCTGTGGGCTCCAGCACCAGCTTTTCAGGCAGCTGTTTTATAAAACAAATGTAGGTCAGGGAGCTGTTCTGATAAGGCAAGGTTGTAATCACTTCCTGGGTGGTGCTTTGGCTCTTGATAATCATGGGAAGCTCTGTCCAATAGCCCTGATTTCCATCCGAGGTATAGTAGCGGAAATCGTCATCCAGCAGCAGAAAGATACTCCCTTCTGAGGAATGGAAACGGCTCATATCCTGCAGCAGCTGCATCAGCTCCTCCTCAGTCTTTTCCTTGGCGCCATCCATGAAGATAAATTGCTCAAGGGTGTTGACGCTGTCCCAGGACCGGGCAATGGTGATATCAAAAATATCAGCCACCTTTTCAGTGATTTCCTGAAGGTATCTGCTTCTCTCGTCAAACAGCTGGTTATCCAGCTCTATATAGTAGGATCTGACCATAACGATTATCAGCACAATGGAAATCAGCAGCAAAGCTGTAATAAAGATACCACGCACCGGTGGTTTTCTGTGCTTCACCAGATTCTCGCCGCCTATATTCTGATTATGTACAGCTTTCTTTATGAACATTTCATATCCTCTTTCCCTCTGGTAATGGTTTAAAACATGAACGCACAGTTGACGTGGTAAAAGCCCGTCGGTGAAGACTCTCTGCGTGGTGGATCATATACATAATCCCTTATATTATAACAAAAAATGGAAATTATTACATACAAATGAAATATGTTGCCGGAATATTACAGCGCAGTAAATCCCCAGAGTAAATTCCAGAGTGAAAAATGAAGTGGAACTTAACATGAGATATTGCCGGAATGTTACAGCAATGTGGCCGGAAGGCATTCAAAAAAAGTCACCTCTGTCCCCTGGGCAAAAGTGACTATTGATGCGAAAAAGCAATATGATGGCGTTTGGTATAGATTCATCCCCAACGCCGATAGTTTACAACCTTGCATGTGTCAGGCGATTTCTTCCCATGGCGGGCTTGGGATAATTGGCCTATGCTCTTTCCTGTTCCCAATCCGATTTCAAGCACATAGCTTTCAGAATTGATGGCTTATAATCGCAGGAGCCGGAGATAAAATATACAGGCATCTCATATTCCCTGCATGGACACCTGGGCTTTTCCCTGAATCAGGGTGGATGCTGTCTGAACCATGGCCGGCGCCACCCCGCAGAACATCATCAGTCCAAGATTGTGAACCATTTAGATGTCAACTAATCAAAGTCAATGTCTAGATTGTATATGCCGTAACCGTTATCGTTTTTGACAATCTCTATTTCCATTTGAAAAGCTGTATCATCGCAGGATACATTCATTGATAAACTATACGCAGAACCATCAACCGAGCTATCGTACAAGGACGATTTGAATCCGGTATATTTCTCGATACTTATATTTGAAAAATCAACCTTTCTTTCCTTCTCAATGCCTGTGAAATAAGTTTTAAGGTCTGCAGGACGTTCGGGATGCAAAAAACCTTCCGCCCCTTTATAATCTTCAGAGGAAACTTTTTCAAGGAATCCTTCAACATGGGATTTTGCTTCGTCCCCTGAAATACCGCCGGAACAGGCAGATAAGGTAAACACAA
>CAZCOE010000041.1:0-6178 GCA_964500525.1 uncultured Clostridia bacterium
TGCTCCGCTTCCCAATCGAGCATGGGAGCATGGCGTCCTCAACTCTTCACTCATCACTCTACACTCTTCACTGCGAAGCAAAAGCTTCGCCGGGTGCGGCGCCTTTTCCCGGTACTTTTGGGCGGTCAAAAGTACCGACGAAACTCTTCACCATTCACTCTTCACTGGGTCGCAAAGCACAGCTTGCTTCGCCATTCGAGCATGGGAGCATGGGGACCAGAACTCTTCACCATTCACTATTCACTATTCACTGGGTACTATTAACTACGCTCTTCTTCTCCCAATTGCCGAACTTGTAATAGAGTATACACAGAGTGCTGGCCATAATCCATCCAAATGGATATCCCATTACGGTCCATATTACAGAATCTGACACAGCCGAGGCAATAGCCAGGTATACCTGCCTGAATGCAACAAACGACGAAAGCATGATAATCATAGGCACGGTGGTTGCGCCTGCTCCCCTCAGAGCTCCTGCGTATATCTGGTTGAGGCAGCAGCTCAGGTAGAATGGAGACAATAGCCGGATAATCAGCACGCTGTATTCCACAACCTTGGGATCCGGATTAAACACCACCGACAGCTGTTTTGCCCATACTATCAGAGGCACCAGCAATATAGCTGTACTGATCAGCGCCATTCCCAGGGAAACTCTTACTCCCCGCTTGGCCCGTTCCACATTGCCTGCGCCCATATTTTGCCCGACAAATGTGGTAGACGCCATACCTATACTCATCATAGGGATGAGCGCAAAGGCGTCCAATTTGGAATATGTTGTCCATCCGCCCATACATGCAGAGCCAAAGGCGTTAATATATGACTGTACGAACACGTTGGAGAAGGCGGTAACCGCTTGCTGCAGTGCAGAAGGCAGACCCACCCGGATAATCTGCTTAAGTATTCTCAGATTCATTCGCAGCTTGGTCCAATAGAATCTGTAGGAGCCCTTAGCCCTCATCAATGTAATAACTACAAGTATGGCTGACACCAGCTGAGATACTACAGTAGCGTAGGCAACACCGGCTACACCCATATGAAAGACCAGCACGAACAACAAGTCCAGGACGGTGTTCATGACTGCGGTGGCCACCAGGAATATAAAGGGTCTGGTGGAGTCCCCTACAGCCCGCAGCACACCCGCTCCTGCATTGTAGACCATAAGGCCTATGGAGCCTGCAAAATAGATTGTCAAATATGTCTCCGCCTCGGCATGGACTGTCTTCTCCTGAATCCTCATCAGAACCAACATGGGCTCGACCAGCACAACTCCCAGTACAGAAATCACCACCGCCAGTATCAGCGTCATGGCCATGAGAGTATGGACTACCTTGGATACATTTTCATTGTCCTTGGCTCCATAATACTGAGATAACACAACTCCAGCTCCTGTGGCCAACCCCATAAACAGGCCAATGAGCATGTTGATAATAGGGCCCACATTGCCCACAGCTGCGTAGGCATCGGTGCTGACAAAGTTGCCTACCACATATGTATCCACTGTGTTGTAGAGCTGCTGGAATATGTACCCCAGCAGCAAAGGCGCTGCAAACTTGAGCAACAACATCCATATGTTGCCCTGGGTCATATCCGTCTCTCTTTTGAAAAATCCCTTGCTCTTAGTCATATTTATTCTAGTACTCTCATTAACAAACTAGGGTTATTCTACTCCAATTGCAAATATTGTCAAAAGGCATTTTACACATTATGTTCTATTTGTCCACCCGTGGTCGGTATAATGGTTTATACTCGTGGAGGAATTGTGGATGGATCAATGGATTATGCTGCTCAGGGTGCTGGGAGCTGTTGCTGCAGGGACTGCTATTGGTATGGAGAGAGAGCTGCGCTATAAGGAGGCCGGCGTTCGGACCCATGCTCTCATATGCGGTGGCGCAGCCATATTTGTCCTGATTTCCCAATTTGGATTTGCGGGAGACTATGACGCCTCCCGGGTGGCTTCCACCATCGTATCCGGCATTGGATTCCTGGGAGCAGGTATGATTTTGCACAAGCATGTCCACATTCAGGGGCTGACCACCGCTGCAGGCATGTGGGCCACTGCGGCCATAGGCATGGCAATGGGCACAGGTATGTACATATTAGCCGTAGGGGGCACCGTCCTGGTTATATTTGTCCAATTGATAATGTTTGTGGAATGGAAAATTTTTCGTTCCAAGAGCTGGCGCACATATCGAATTGTATATACAATATCCTACAACAACCAGCTGACACAGTTGCTGGCTGTCCGGAAGATTATCAGCAGTACCATCACTCGCAGCTCCGATGGCAGCCTTATCTGCAGCGCCCTGATTAAGGCAGATGCCTCCCTGAACTGGGAACGGGCCAGCGAAATAATGCTGCAGCATCCCTACATTCAGAGTATCGAGCTGGCAGAGGATACCATTCCCACTTGAGGAGAGACATATGGACATTTTTTTGACAAGCAGCATGGGCGGCAACAGACAGCGCAGGGGCGTAAAGGTACCTTGTGCCTTTGACCGGAGGAACCATTTTGTGGACAAGCTCCGGGCGGCCTGCGGCCTGACTCCCCGGGTTATGATGATCTGTTCAACCCCTGATGGCCACGAAATAAACGATATGTATAGAGGCCTTTTTCAGGGGGCCTTTGCTGCCAGCGGATTTCAATTGCAGGAGCTGGTATATGTGGATGACCGCAATCCGGAGCAGCTGGATAGAATTATGGATTTTGACCTGATTATTCTGTGCGGTGGCCATGTGCCCACTCAGAATGCCTATTTCCACAGCATCCGTCTCAGACAGCGTCTGGAGAACTGGAATGGCACCATTGTGGGCATCAGCGCCGGCACCATGAATGCAGCAGAGACAGTCTATGCCCAGCCGGAGCTGGAGGGAGAGGCTGCAGACCCGAATTTTGCCAGGTATCTCCCCGGCCTTGGGCTTACCGGCATAAATGTGCTGCCCCATTTCAGAGATGTTCGCCGGCTTTCGGTGGATGGCTGCAACGTAGAGCGCCAGCTCACAATTCCCGACAGTTACAGAAGCCCCATTATTGCGCTGAACGACGGCTCCTATATTCACATAACAAAAGACCCCACTTCTCAGGGAAATAGGGTCGTCAGTTCTTGCTGCAAATGCAAGGCCACAGTATACGGGGCGTCTTGGATATTCCGGGATGGTGTCAAGCGCCGCCTGTGTTGGCAGGGGCGCAGCCGGCTGCTGCCCTTTGTGTGATATTTGGGGAATTAACTTTTCTGAAGCAGGTCCTTGATAACCTCTCCGGCCATTATCAGGCCAACTACAGAGGGAACCCAGGCAGTGCTGCCACTGACCCAGCGCTTGCCCTTTTCTGCAGGCTTGCCGTTCTCCTCCACTGACTCCAGGGGACTCTCCTGGGAATACACACATTTGAGTGAATCAATGCCCCGAGCCTTCAGCTCCCGACGCATAATTCTGGCCAGTGGATCCACCTTGGTGTCGTAGATATCTGCCACTCTGAATGCGGTGGCATCCATTTTGTTGCCTGCTCCCATAGAGCTGATAACAGGCACTCCAGCATCCCGACAGCGCTCAACAATGGATACCTTGGCTGCCACAGTGTCCACTGCATCCACCACATAGTCGTACTGGGTAAAGTCAAATCTATCTGCTGTTTCCTGACTGTAGAACAGTGGGTAGGTGGTGACACAGCACTCAGGATTAATGTCTCTGATTCTGTCTGCCGCCACATCTACCTTGAGCCGGCCTATGGTGCTGTGCAGGGCCACTATCTGGCGGTTCAGATTGGTCTCCTCCACCAGGTCGCTGTCCCACAGGGTTAGTCGCCCAATACCGCTGCGGGCCAGTGCCTCAACCGCATGTCCTCCAACGCCGCCGATTCCAAACACGGCCACGTGGCTCAGGCGGAGCCTTTCAACCCCGCCTGTCCCTATAAGATTCTGCAATCTCGAAATTTCCAGACCCATTTCTTACCTTTTCTTCACATGGATAAATATTGCTGCTGCTGATCCTGCAATAACCGTCACTGCAGCAACAGTGCCAACGATAATCAGAACCGTGCTGCTCTTGTCTTTGCCTGTATCTCCTGCTGCCGGTGTTGCCGTGGAATCCTGGGGTGCAATTGTTGCATTGGCATCCGGGCTAGGCTTAGCAGTAGGTGCGGATGTAGGTGCGGCAGTGGGTGCAGCTGTTGGAACATCTGCTGTCACATCCTGGGTTTTATCCTGAGTCACGTCCGTAGTCACACCTGTTGTCACATCCACAGTTACATCCGTTGTCAAATCCTGGGTCACATCTGTAGTTGTCGTCGGAGCAGGTGTGGATGTATCTGCAGGATTAGGCGTGGTTCCAGGCTTAGGGGTAGCCGTGGGCGTTGGCTTGGGTGTTGCGGTGGGCTTAGCCGTTGGCTTAGGTGTAGGCGTAGCCGCCGGCAGGTTGGTTGTGGTGTAGACCTGCACCGTTGTGCTGCCCGATGCCTTTGCGTTGGAGGTATTGTAGCTGTCGAATGTGTTTACACTACCCGCAATTGACAAGCTGTCAACCCAAATCTCATCGTTCTTCTTCATGCTGCCGGTGAATTCCAGGGTCAAGGAGGTTGCATCCTTGTCCAATTTGAATCCCAAGTCATAATACGTATACTTGGCAACATAGTTGGTTACTTTGTCCAATTTCTGGTTCACGACAACCTGGCCGGAGCTGGTTGTTACCTTGATGCCTGTGGCTCCTGCTGGCACCTGAACTGCAACGGAAACCATAGCACCCTTCTTCATATTCAATCCGGACAGAGTCAATGTCACCTTGGATGTGGCAGCATCTGCTCTTACATGCAATACCTGTCCTGTTACCTTATCTGTCACCTGGTCCTCTGCATCCGGTATATCGTTCTTGATACCTGCAATAATGTTGTCAATTGAATAGATTGAATCCGTTGTGCCGAAGTTCTTAAGTCCAAAGAGATAACCGGTAATCTTGCCGACCTGGCAGTTATACATTATCTGATCGTCGAAAACCTCTGTATTCTTACCAATGGCGTATACTGCCACTTCCTGCCTGGAGTGTCCACCACCGGCGGTCCACTTAAGCTTAGCCAGATTTGACTCCCATCCGGAGTTCAATGTAAGTCCTCCGGTATCATGGTCCGCTGTTACGATAACTGCTGTATCCGGGTTCTCGCAGGCAAACTTAAGGGCTATCGCTACTGCCTCATCTGTGGCCTGAACCTCGCAAATCATGTCCTCTGCCTCGCCGTGATGGCCCGCATCGTCTGTCATACCATTCTCGAACATGAGGAAGAATCCCACATTGTCGTTCTTGTCAGACTTGGCCTGTAGCCATGTGAGGGAGTATGCCATTGCCTGGGAAATGGTGGGTCTGGCGTTGGACCAGCCATCTGTGTATCTGATGTCGTCGTCCTTGCTGGTATTATTACTCTCTACGCTGATCCAGACCTTGTCCTTTGTTGACTTTATAGCTGTGGACCAGTTGGAATAGACACCAATGTCCTGTCCACTGGGGAGAAAATTGAAGTCAGTCAGTCCGGAGCCAATAAACAGATCCGGTGCAAAAGTCCTCATCTCCTTAGCAATTTCGTCGCTGTCGCCACGCTTTGCATGGGCGCCGCCATATACTGCAGGTGTTGCATCATATGCCCAACCTGTTGTAACTACGCCGATAATCTTGCCGAATTTCTCTCTCAGGACCTCAGTAATCTGAGGGATATCATTGCGATTGGCATCCATAGCCTCATAGTAGTACCTTGTCTTATAACCTGCAGAAAGAGCTGTACCACCGGCAGCTGAGTCTGTAGTTGTAAATTCTGTGCCACCTTCTGCCACGTATGACAATGTGGATGATGTGCCGTAATTGGGCATGTCATTCATAATCAGATTGCCTGCAAAATGTTCAGACAGGGTAATGCAGTTCTGACCCATACCATCGGAAATGACAAAGATCATGTTGTTCATGTCCTTAAAGGTTGTGGTTTTAAGGGCCGAAATAAGCTGGTCGTTAACGTTGGTAACGTTGGTATAGCGTCCTGTGGCAGCCAGGTTGACTGCAGGCAGGTTTGTCTTGCCTCCCAATGCAGCATTGACCTTCCATGTATATGGTGTTTTGTCATATGTGGGCAGCGTACCTGTGAATGTTTCGGGCGTATATGTACCGCCGTCAGGAACCACGTGCTTGGACCAATCGTATGTCAAAG
>CAZCOE010000042.1:0-20408 GCA_964500525.1 uncultured Clostridia bacterium
GTTGGTAAGCATCTATGGAGCCGAGTTTTAGGAGAAAATGTGACTAACAATAATATTCAAAACTTGATATATAAAGCAGTTAGAAGCGGAAGTTGGGAATTCGATTCAAAGGGAGTACTACAAATATTATGGAAATATAAAGGCCAAGTTATTGTTGTTACAGGGAAAGTCGTTGATGGAGTGCTAAAAATTGGTGATGCATGGGTTAAAAGGTGATTATATGAATAGAATTGTTATAAACAACAGATGGAAAGTCCACTTCGATAAAGCTGCTACAGCACTGTATTATGAAAACTATACCGATTTATGCCAATGTGCTTCATGTAGAAACTTTTATCAAAATACGGATCGTGTATCCGCTGATATTAGAAATTTTATTGAGCAGTTTGGTGCTGATGTTACAAAGCCTATTGAACAGGAATCAGTTATAGCGAATAAAGAACAAAGACTTGTTGAATACACTTTATATTACGCGGTTAATGGAACAATAGACTTATTGGATGAGTTTGATATGCAAATAGGGAAAAACAGCATTGGTGTTATTTCAAAAGAAGCAACTCCTAACACAGATATTTCTGAGCCATATTTTGTTTTTGCAGTATATGATATTTGGCTTCCATGGACTGTTGATGACAGTATCGATGAAAGCTATGATTAAATGTGTTTTACTGCCTTTCGTTTCTGCAAGCATTGCTTTTGCCATAACAAAAATAGAATAAGAAATAAACGGGGTTCGGGGTGTCTCTCGCAATGCGATTGTGGCTACAATCACACTGCTTGCTAAGACGATAGACATTAGCAAGCTGGTGTGAGTACTCACATCCAGTGCTTGCTGGTATTCAGCAAATACACAATCCCAGCAAGCATCGCCTTTTGGAGACAAAAGGTGGCTTAGTTGGGATAGTCCCAAGCCCTCAAAGATTTGCGGATACAGTCGGGGTGCTGAATCCGCTTCGTTAACGCGGATATTATTATGACGCAGATACAGGACTATATTATCTCAACAGCAGATACTACAACCCGGAGTGGGGTCGGTTTATTAATGTGGACGGATATATTTCGACAGGGCAAGGCATAATTGGCACAAATATGTATGCTTATTGTGAAAATAACCCTGTAATTCGGTTTGATCCGACGGGACATTTTTGGAGTGAAATTTGGGAATTCGCCAAGACAGGTGTAACTGAAATTGGAAAAACAATTGCCATGTTGTCTCCTGCCTATGCTGGCTGTGGAGGTGCTGCGGTAGCTGATGGCCCTCTCCCAATTGGAGATATAATCGGTGTTACTGGAGCAGCATTATTAACAGTTGGCGCTATTGGATACGGAATTTTTCAAGCAACGCAAGCACCAGCTACTTCCGTCTCCCAAGAGGAAGAAAAAACGAAGCAACACCCACTCCTTTGCCCTCACCTACTGTTATTTATAGGCATGGCGGTACTAACCCTGGAAATCTGACACCGAAGGCAAAAGACTTAAGATATGGTATGTGGTTGTCCTTTTTAACTATTTCAGCGCCTGGTTGTTCAATGACAACAATCGAAGATTTAAATGCTACGGGTATTGTATATGCTGTTCCAGATGGAGCAATACATGTTAGTGTATACCCTATTGGTGGAACCATGTAAGATTTGGTCAGTGCTGGCTCAAGATCAATTTGGACACAAGCAGTAAAATCAGTTACAATAAAAGGGGATGGTGTCAGTTGAATGGTTAATATTGATTATATAATGGATTTACTTGATTGGAATAACAGCATAGAAAAGCAAGAGCAAGGCGTTAAATTGGCCCAAAGTATAAAATGCGTTAATGTTTTTCTACAGCCTGGCAACCGTTATTATGGAAAAATGTATGGGACAATTGTGCAAAAATACTATCTGCAAGATCGAACGAAGAACTATCTCCATACTTAATCGAATTAATGGAATGGTTGCAGGATATGAATTGGCCAGGAGCAATTTGCATATTTAACAGGCTTAAAGGAATGGCAAATGAACAATTATTTCAGCATTCATATGCAATATGTTTAAAATATGCACAAGCGTTAGACGATGAAGTTTGGGAAAGCAATTTGAGAATGCTGAAAGCAGACAACTGATTTTTCGAACTATACCAGCAAGCATCACCAACGGGAGACTATTGGAAATGTTTGCCGGTAGATAGCTTTTTTCGGCAAGTATATGGCTCGCTGAAAACGGACCTGCCGGGGCAGGTTTATAAGCCCAGAACCTAACATTTATTTGGGTGGGATAGATGTTGGATCAGGAATGTTAGCATTAAACGGTTTTGTGTATTGTGCTAACAACCCAATTATATTCAGGGATGAATCTGGAGAGGGCTTGTTATTGACCATGGCTGTTGCTGCAGGCATAGGAGCTCTTGTTTCTGGAGTGGCTAAAGTAATTAATAAAAAAAAGAAATGGGCAAATATGGTACAAAGGGCTAGCGATTTCCATGTTGGCAGGAGGTGCGAGCGGAGCAATATCTTGTATTACGATTCCAGGGGTTAGAAGTCTAGTAAATGCGGTGATTTTTGGGGCAGCAGGAGATTTTGTAGGCTCTGTCATCTTGGGAGAAATAAAATCAATTAACGATTTGTGTCATGCTCTTGGCGAAGGTGCATTTGCTGGATTTTTAGGATATGGGGCTTCAAAAGTGCTTGTTAAAGGTGTAACTACGTATTTTAAAGGCCTATCTAAGATGGCCCAGAGGTCTTTCTTGAGAAAAATAGGTAAAATAACAGGTTCAGAATTCAGAGCTATAAGAAGAGAGGTTGCTAATGGATTAACACCCAGTATCCTGAAAAAACTGGTGGCGAAGTATGGATATGACACTATAGTAAGTGCTTTTGTGTCATCAACAACCACATCAATAAGATAGGAGGAAAACGATGAACAAGAATAGTTTAAAGCCATATATTGGAGAATTCATTGTCGTTTTGCTAATAGTCTCTGTATTAGTTATCCAGCTGCTCGTTCCAGGATTGGTTGTCATACATATAAAATGGAATCTGTTTACGATTACGGCTTTGGTACTTGTGATAGCATCGATAGGTCCAACGCTTGTTCAGGTTATTCTTACAGGCGCAAAATGTGTGTGTGATTTTCTTGTGGGAAATGAACGTTGTGAAGAGTTCGTCTTTATGGAAGAAATCCCTTATAGGACCAATTTCATTACTTGCCTGTTAAGGGGCGGAAACAGACCTTTAGAAATGCATTACAAGGTCAAGTTAAGAGGAAAAAGTAAGACTATTGAGTTAATCTCTCCACAATATATTCCCTTAGGAAGGGAGAACTTATATTTGATCCGGTTTTATGCGAATTCTAAGGTTATATCAGAGGCTAAGCCACAAGAGGTGAAACCGCAATGAAATTTAAGAATATATCCTGTTTTCTCGAGGAAACATTGCTAATTTTCTTTTGTGTTACTTTTGTCTGTGTAGTGTTTATTACGCGAGGTGACGTGGAGATTGGCGACTTTTCATGGGCTTTTATTGTGACAAGCACGCTTTCAATAATACTATGGATATTTCTTTTTTCTCGCACTGTACGATTAGGAGTGGCATCTTTTCTTGATTTTGTGTTTCAAAATGTAGTTAACGACGAATATTTGGTTACAGGCAAGCAGGAGATTTATTCATCCACATTTGTGCTGCGTAAGGATGAATCTGATAATGACTTTAGAAAATATTATTTGTTATACGCACAAAAAAATGGCGAAGTATACACTTTTATCTCAGCAAATGATATCCCTTTTCTAGAGGGAAGGAAGTATATGATTTTTTCAGGAGCTTTGTCTGGGGTTTTGGCAGGTTACAATGAGGTTGAAACAGATGACTCTGAGAATGAGAACTGTTCTGCATAAACCACAATAAAACATTTCTCTTGATATTTGGCAAGAAAGGTTGGTGGTAATATGAAAAAAACAATAATAATTAGTTACCTCTTAGTAACGTTGATAACATTTTGCGGTTGTGTTTTCGCTACTGACTTCTACGGTGGGAAAAGACCATTTGATTATGGTGAAGCAATATGGGTAAGTGAATCCCCTGATGCATGGTTTATTGTTAATTCTTATGAAGAGGATGAGCGCTATTATCGTCCTAAAGGAGAGATTGTTGTTGGTAATGAGACCATAAAATTCGCTCTTAGTTTTGACCGTGCTGTAACTGTACGCTTTACGGATGAAAAAGGTAATTATATGTTAGTTGGTACATGTAAATTTGGTCCTGATAAACTAGTTATTACCGTTGACAAGGAAAAAGACACACTTTTTAATGGCCAATACGATACTATCACCTTTGTCAGAGAAGAAATCGCAGAATCGAGACCATCACCAAAGCCTTAAGGGATATGGTCTCCACGTTCCAGTGATCGATTATTTCAGTGAATAGTGAACAGTGATTTCGTGTTTCGTTATGGTCTCCACGTTCCTTTGCTCGACTATATATTTGGGAGTTGCAGTTACAGCATTCAAAAACAGCCTATTGACCGTTAAAGTTTGCAAAAATATAATCGGGATATAAACAAACTTTGGCAAAGGTAGCCAATAAAATATTATATTGCGAACATAACCGCAGTCCGCGACGACGAGAGATATAGAGGGTATGTTTACGATAGTGAGACGGGACTATATTATCTCAACAGCAGATACTACAATCCGGAGTGGGGCAGGTTTATAAGCGCGGATGCATACATTTCTACAGGACAGGGATCTTTGGGATGCAATATGTTTGCATATTGCAATAATACTCCGGTAAATGCATGTGATCCAAGTGGGGAGGATGCAATATGGTTGCAGGACACTAATGCGGTATTTGGATTTGGACATACTGGATTGCTGCTACAGGATGGAAATGGAGAGTGGTATCACACTTATTGGGGAAATAACGGATCAGGTTTTTTAAACAAGAAAAATGCAATAGCACGATATAGCAAGGTGAACGAATTCAAATTCTCTACTTTTTCTAAACTAAAAACCAAACTAGATAAACAATTTGGCATTAGATATGAATGTTTTATATATATTACTGGTGATTTTAGAAAAAGTGTTGAATATATCAAAAAAATTCAAAAGAATTACAATTTGCTTTGGAATAACTGTGTGCAAGTATCTATTGATGCGCTAAGAAAAGGAACTTTTAAGAAATACAATAATGAGTATAATAGATTCCTATCATTGGTGAGGGTAATACCAATACCAAATGTAGTATATAATAAGGTCTTTGCGTTTAATGCTGCTGTAAACGCATATGAGGTGATGAGATGGATAAACAAGAAGAACACAACACCAGCACAAATGGTAGACATATACGCTTAAAGAGGAGAGGGTTAGTAGCTGCAGTTGCAATATGTCTTTTTGTGATTGTGATTATTATAGTTAATTTCACTATTCCTGATGGCAGGGTACCTGTTACAGGAAGAGAGGTGGACAATGACTATAATAACTTTATGGCAGGAGGCATGCTTGCTCGCATAGGAGGTGTTCTGTATTACAACTACAATGTGACAGAAAACAAATCAGGCCTAATTCAAATTACCGAGGATGGCTCAAAACGTGTCTACTGGGAAGGACCATACATAATTGCACCGTTTAGGTATGTATACAGACTACGCAAATATGATAATAAACTTCTATTGGGTACAAGTAGGATAAAGGCCTTAGATGAGAATACGGGAGAGTTTGTTGAGTTTTCTCCTTTTTGCGAAAATGAAAATATGAACCTCAATTTTCAAATTGGCGATAACTCAATGGTCTACGGAAGTGATTCTCCGGAAGGTCAGGATATGTTTATTTGGCAGGGTGCATCCTCGGTGAAAATAGAGTCCATTGGTAGGTTCTATATAGCTGAGAAAGAGGTTTACTATTGGGATTATGATAGCTCAAATGGTGAATCTGTTCTTCATTGTATTGATTTGCCAAGCAAAACAGACTCCGAAATATACAGTACAACACAATACTATGATATCGATTTCTTTTTCGTGGAGAAGCAATACCTGATTTTTGAGGGGACAGGCGAGCCAGATAACAAGGAATATATTTGTCGAATAGGCTTGGATAACCCTGATCAGAATGAGAAAATTCTATATAGACATAGTGAAAAAGGGCAGATATATCAGATAAATGTCTATAATGGAACTGTCTACGCTTCCACAGATGAGGGATTAAAAGCCATCGACTTGGAATTAAAGAGCGTGACTACTCTTTGCAAAACCCATGCGGAAGAATGCTATATTCTTGACGATACATGGGTCTATTTTGTAGATGAGAACGGAACTCTTTGGCGCATAACTCAGCAGGGTCAGAATTTGGAAAAAGTATATGGTTAAAAAACGGTGATGGCCATAATCCTTTGATTGTTACAGTACCCCCAAGTGACAAATGGAGAAAATATGAAAAAAAATGTTCTTTTATCTATCTTAATCATAATGTTATCTTTTTTCAGTGGTTGTGCGGATGGCAGTATGAGGAAGTTATTTCTGAGCGAAACGCATGTCGTGGATTATTACACCGAGATTTTTTTGAATGCTGTTGAGGCGCATGATGTAGATCAAATTAGGGCTTTGTTTGCTCCCAACGCATTAACTTTCGATAATGATTTTGATGAGAGCATTGTCGAGTTGCTTTCTTATTATGAAGGAAAGCATGAACCCTTTGGAGAAGGGAAAGGAACACAATCGTCAACAGAGAAGTCAAACGGCAATCTAAGAAAAGAAATTGCGGGAACATATGATGTTTCTACAGATAAAGACGATTACAGAATAGCAATAAAGTACGTTTATATTGATACAGAAACCCCTGATAATGTGGGAATATGGTATGTGTATATAATTAAATACGAAGATGATCCAAATCAGGAATATGCCTATCGAGGAGATTTGAAAGAATCTCCTGGAATAAATATCGGTCAGTCATTGTCCAGACTGCTGCCACCCAATGCTATGAATACATCAGGGGATGAATAGCAACATTAATTACAATTCAGTACGCCCGCATTAAGGAATAAACTATTGCGTACCAAATGAATTATTCACTCTTCCCAAGGGGTGCGAAGCTTCGCTTCGCCCATCGACCATGAGAGCATAGGGACCACAACTATTCACTCTTCACTTTTCACTCTTCACTGAACAAAGGGTACTGCATCACTTGGCCGGTTCTGTCCGAATGGTGATGGAGGTGATTACAGGCTGATCCTCAGGAGGAATGGTGCCGTTATTGTCGATAGGCTTTGCACCATTGCAAACTGCATCCACCACATTCATACCCTCAGTGACATAGCCAAATACTGCATACTGACCATCCAGATAGTTGCTGTCCTCCTGGACGATGAAGAATTGAGAGCTGGCGCTGTTATAGTCCTGGGAGCGGGCCATGGAAATGGCACCACGGATGTGAGTAAGATCGCTATAATAGCCGTTAGCGGGGAACTCACCAACGATGGTCTCCCCGGAGCCGCCGTAGCCGTTGCCCTCCGGATCACCGCCCTGCATCATAAAGCCCGGTACAATCCTGTGGAAGGTCAAACCGTCATAGAAGCCACGTTTTGCCAATTTAACGAAATTTGCGCATGTAATGGGGGCCGAAGCCTGATCCAGCTGTACCGTGATGGTGCCGTAGTCTGCAATTGCAATATCCCCATAGTAATGCAGGTTTTTATCCAATGCGTCGGTGTCGCCATTTCCAGACTCGGTTTTATCTGGTTCGGCGGGTTCCCCTGTATTCGTGGGCGTAGTTTCCCCACTTTGGTGAGGTGTGCCGCCGGTCTCTGTGGTCCGGTCGCCGGGTTTCTCTCCGCAAGCGCCCAGGGACAGGCACAGTATAATCGAAAGTGTCAATGCCAGTATCTTTTTCATTAGCTATTCCTTCCTAAATATGGATTTCCTGTTGAACAGTAAAAGACTAATATGAAAAACTGCGGAGTCCACGATCCTATAATCGATCACTTGACCATGGAGACACTAACTATTCACTGGCGAAGCTCCGCTTCTCCCAAGCCATGTATCCAGGCACTTCATCAGCTGCCTGATGTCCAAAGGCTTCGTAAGGTGCTCATTCATGCCGGCGCTCTTGCTCCGCTGTATGTCTTCGTTAAAGGCATTGGCGGTCATGGCGATAATCGGAATCTCTGCAGCATCCTTGCGGGGCAGCCCTCTGATTGCCGATGCAGATTCATACCCGTTCATGATGGGCATCTGAATATCCATCAATATCATGTCGTAGTAGTTCTCCGGGGATTTCTTGAACTTCTCCAATGCCTCCCGTCCGTCCTCGGCACTCTCTACTGTGACTCCGGTTTCACTGATGATTTCCTCGGCAATTTCCCGGTTCAGCTCATTATCCTCTACCAGGAGAATTCTCTTTCCATTCAGCTTGACTTCATCAAGCCCATCCTCCTCTGGCAGTTCATTGCTCTTATCCTTTTCCGCAATCTGATTAAAGAGATATATCAGCCGGGACTTGAACAGAGGTTTGGATATAAACCCGTTTACACCTGCACGGCGGGCCTCATCTTCCACAGCACTCCAGTCATATGCGGACAGGATGATAATCGGCACATCGGGACCTACCTTTTCCCGGATTGCCCGGGCTGTCTCAATGCCGTCCATTTCCGGCATCTGCCAGTCCAGGATCACTGCAAAATAGTCCTGATTGCTCTGATGCCGCTGCCATACCCTATCCACGGCCTCTCTTCCGGACAGAACATATTCTCCCTTCATTCCGATGTTCTCAAGAACCAGACATGTCATTTCACTGGCATTCTTGTCATCATCCGCCACCAGCACCGGCAAATCCACAAGATTCTCAGTACTGGGCTCTTCTGTATCCACCAGCTTGAGAATCAGGGTGACCACAAATTTAGTTCCTTTGCCCAGCTCGCTCTCTACTGTAATATCACCATTCATCCTGCGGGCGATATTCCTGGCAATGGTCATGCCAAGTCCTGTGCCCTCAATCTTGCTTACCCGGGAATCCTCTGCACGGCTGAAGGGCTCAAACAGCTTTTGCAGGAACTCATTGCTCATGCCGATTCCGTTGTCCCGGAAGACAAACTCATAGTAGCCATAGCCATGGGTATTGGAGGGTTTCTCGATTATCTCCATCTCAATATTTCCGCCGGGATTGGTGTATTTTACGGAATTCCCCAATATATTCATGAAAACCTGCTGCATTCTCATGGAGTCACTGATTACCATCTCATGTTCCACATTGGTAATGTGTACATCCAGATTGTGCTTCTTCTCCTGGATGGAGGGACGAATCATGGTTACAAGATTTCCAATCAGGTCGGACAGGTTAACCTCCTCCTCCGACAGATCAATCTTTCCGGATTCGATTTTGCTCATATCCAGGACCTCGTTGATCAATGCCAGAAGGTGCCTGCTGGAGACGGTGATCTTCCTCAGGCAGTCCTCAACCCGCTCCTTGTCATCCAGATACCTGCCTGCGATTGCCGTCATACCGATGATAGCATTCATGGGAGTCCTGATGTCGTGACTCATTCTGGACATGAAATCGCTCTTGGCTGCATTTGCGTAATTGGCGGCCTCACATGCCTCTCTCAGGGCCTGCTGCTCCTGCTCTTCCCGCAGCTTGCTCTCCGTTACATCCTGGGCCACATACAATGCATTTTTAGGTCTGCCGTCTCTGGTGGTTCCCACCAATACGATGCTGGCTCGAATCCATGCCCTGCGGTTGTTGGCATCCGGCAGCATGCGATATTCAAATGCAACCACCGGCTGTTCCGGGCTCAGGGTATTCAGCAGTCTCTGATAGCTGACATATTCCAGATATTCCTCTCTGTCCTCGGTGGACACAAAGTTCTCGGCATACATTCTAATTCCCTGGGAGTAATTTCTCTCATCCCCCAGCACGTTGCCCACTGCGGTCTTCTGGGTAACCGGCCTGAATGTATCGTTCTCCAGGTTTATGTAATAGGTTGCAAAGAACATGCTGCTCAGGCTGTTAATAATAGCTGCCTTTTCATTGGAATCCCTGTATGCATGCTCCTCTGCCAGCTTTTCTGAAGTAATGTCCCGGCCCAAAATATTGACAACTGTCTTTTCTCCCTGGCGAATGTAGAGCACATGCTCCTCCACCCACAGCAAGGGCGTGCCTCTGTGTCTGTACTGGAGGATATCCTCCCGGAAATCCTGTACCGTCTCCGCATTCTTCCGGAGATTTTCCAGGAACAAGGCCTTCTTAAACTCCTCCTTGTCCTGTTCTGCAACGGTTTCCTCCAGGGCTTTTCTCACATGATAATCGTAGTCGCCTTCCTCCCGCCTGCCGGCAATACCCTCACGGAGATAGACTCTCTCACATATTCCGGTTTCCAGATTGATGGTATTCAGGATACTGTAGCTGGACTTGATAATGGCCGCCATTCTCTGGTTATTGCGAGTGCGCTCCATGTCCTTTTTGGTCTCTTTATCCACGTCTTCAAAGGCCAGAATGGCGTAACCGCCCCGGTTCTTGTTTTCCTTCAGATAGGCAGAAATGGAAATATACCTCCACTCACCATGCAGCAGCACCCTGCACCGAACCATTCTCTTCTTTTCGCCGTTCTTCCAGGCCTCCTTCAGGGCCTTCAACGAGAGCTGGTTATATACCATCTCCTGATCCTCTGGGGATATGTAATTAGCTCCTTTGTCCTCAAAGACCCTGTCCCAGAAATAAAAATCTGCGTCCAAAGATTGCCTTACCTTGTCCGTAGTCCGCACAATATTAGTTTCGCCGCTTTGCAGATTCACAACATAAATCGCAAAATTTGTCTCCCCCAGGGAGTTGATAATCTCCTGGTTGCGGATATTGACCTCTTCTCTGGCCAGACCATCCTTGAAGGTATCATGGACATCCTTGAGATAGATCATAACCTTCTGGTTATCGTCGGAATAGTCATACTCAGGAACAATTTCCAATGTGTGCCATCTGTATCTGTCCCCTACCCTGCGGCGGTAGATACAGCTCAACTTCTTCGCGCCCTTTTTCAATTCGCTGCGCACAGTATCGAAATGGACAAAACTCTCATATCTATCAATGTCCTCCTCGTATACATAGCCGCATTTGGCAACGCCCATAAACCAATCAGTAAGGGAGGACATATATTCACTCACCTCCCGAAGTTCCTCATCGTCCACCTTTACGACAGAGTATTCATTTGTACTGAGGTTTCCCCGCAGAATCTTGTGGTAGACATGATTAACCACCTCTGCATAGGGCGTGACAGCGATCATAAATGCAGGGATAGTGTCCTCCCACATAATGCGGGTGGCAGCAATCTCCACAGCCTTGCCAAAGGGGTCGTCATAATTTACGGTACGGGCCTCTTTTTTGTCTCCGATATATAGCAGGGGGCAGTTATCGCAGGTGCCCTTCCATAGCTCATGGCACACCATGCCTTTCTCAATGTTAGGCGCTACCTCTCTTACCCGCTTGTTGAAGTATAATATCTTATGATTATCCTCACGTATGACATATACACCCGTCATCTGAAGTGAATCCAGTATCAATTCATATTCTCTAGCGTTCATGTTTGTTTCCTCCTGTACTGTTTCCTCCCACGATTCTGTGTTCTTTAGTGGAATTATATCACTGATTCCCCGCTCCCGGTATTGCAGCTTGTGTAAGCAGGTCAGACAAATCAAAATCTATCGCTTCGAGTTCTTTCGCAGTCATAGCAAATTGTTCCTCCAAAGCTCTTGTTCTGTATATTATCGCTCCTGTGTCTCCCGCTTACTTCCAACATAGCGAAGATGCGGACCAACTCAGGATGTGTTCATCTTCTGCCAAAATGGCCTCCCAGACAGGGAGAAGGAACCGCTGAATGCCGTGGATAACCTCTGTTAAGGGCATATCTGGGTTACCAAGAGTCCTGAGGAAATAACGCCATTTAGTTTGCACATCCTGATCTTCTGCCAGAGCAGATATCCGGTCAAAGCTATCCTTTTCATAGGCAGTACCTCGATTTTGGAGTGTTTCCCGGATTGCTGTTTGAAGTTTCAGTCCCTCAAAATCGAAAGCGCTGGACAGATAATAAATATCATAAAAGTCTTTCATCCGACTTGTCAACTCGAATCGTTGCAAAATAGCATCGAATTTCTCTGCGATAGTGCTCTCCAGAGAATATGTGAGTATTTCCGGTTTTTGGTAACCATCCAGCTGGGTTTGGATAACCCGACGCTGCGCATTGGGAACAATCACATCTCCAACACCGATATCCACATTAAATGGAACCCGGACCTTCTTGATATAACCAATAATCTGAGTGCTGACACCATGATACTTGCGCTGTATGGCGATAGCCTCGGTTTTTCCTGCTTTGAATGTCACAAAATCATTACCGGTATCCACTGATAAAATCTCTGCGATAATATCATCCACCCCCGAAAGGTCGTTGTTCAATCCTCTCATCAAGAAGTCCACATCCACGGTGGCACGACTTTCAAAGTCGGTCAGGGTATAGATGAATAAACCTCCCTTCAGCACAAAGTTTTCAGCATACTTTGAGAGTGACAGCCGCCGTAGAAACTCTTCCTGAAAGAACATCTGTAAGCACTGCTGATAGCTGATGCCGGAAGCATTGGCCTTGTTTTTTAGTTTTGCAAGAACGGAAGCAGCAATATCTGCCATCACAGCCACACTCCTATCAAATCTTTTACATGTCTCTTCACTCGCAGTGGCTCAGCATAATTCATCAGTCTGGGGATGCTTTTCTCCGGGTCCACAATGTAATGCTGTATCGCCTTATTAAAGATCTCTCTGTCCATTTTGTTTCGATACCGCAGGCAATCACAGATCAGTCGCTCTTTGTCGTAGATGGGGACTTCATGGCCATCTATATTTCCTCTGGTTAGTCCCAGCCCAAGAACTGCCGGCTCCACGTAGTAGGGTCTGACAAATGGATAGTCTATGTTAAAACGGGACTTACCGGAATCCTTGCTGACTGCCAAATGCCATTTAGCAGGTGTGCGGTCACTATAGCCATAATATCGCAGTGCTGTGTCCATGCAAAGGATTGCATCAGGGAAAAGCCTGATAATCAGACCGGCTTCACTGAAATCCTCCGGATCTATCCATTGGTAATATCCTCTGCGAATCTTTTCTATAAGGCCTTCTTCGATTAGCTGCTGCCTCTGATTGTAGAATATTTTTTCCTTTGCCAACTGGGTTGTGCGCATAATGCCACCATACCGGTCAAATATTTCCTTGTAGTATCGGGCATCACACATGGATCCATATCCTTTCAAAACAGCCTTCATTTATTCATTCGAGCGGGTAGTTTAATATATTCATATTGTATGCCCGGGGTGTCTGCAGGTCAATACAGTTTTTATATATTTTACACTCTGAAGCGGACATTTTTGTAATAAATCGAATAACGATTCCCTCCCTATCTCCCTATGCTTTCCTTTACAGCCACAGCAATGGATCTGTGAATGGGCTGATACGGAATCAATGTTGCCTGCAGTGCGTGATAGATATCAGGTTTACCGGGCCATACAGTTCCAATTGGCTCATTCCTCCGATTCAATTGATGGAACCAGGAGCCATTGACATGGTCCAGCACTGACTCATCCAGATACTCCAAAAACATGGCATACTCTGTGGCATATTTTCCCTTTGCCGTAGCTCTGTATAATACTGCCGAGGTATTGATTGCCTCTGCCAAGGTCCAATGCATTCTGTCATGGACAACCGGCTTTCCCTCCCAGTCAGTGGTATACACAATTCCCGGTGCACCATCTGCATTCCATGCATCCTCTATGGCGCGATTGTATAGATTCTCTGCAGCCTCCACATAATGAGAGTTTTTGTCATGGGATGTGGACACAGCCCACTGGGTAATGAGACGTGCCCATTCAATGCCATGTCCCGGCGTCGCTCCATAGGGTTTAAACTGATCCGCAGGGTTATCCCTGCTGCACTCTAAATCGGCAACCCAGTCATCGGTAAAATGCTCAGGAATACGCCACCGGTTCTCACAGGCCCAACCTATCACCCGGTGTATGATTCTCCCGGCCCTTTCCCGGTATTCCTCTCGCCCTGTTACATCGGCTGCTGCTAAAAATGCCTCCACCGTATGCATGTTTGCATTTAGTCCCCGATATCCATCCAGCACTGTAAACTCTGTATTCCAGGTATCACAGGCCAGGCCCTCTTCTTCGTTCCAGAACCGCAAATCATACAGTTTCAATGCCTTATCCAACAATTCTTCCGCCCTGGGCCTATTTGCCAAAACTCCGGAAGTCCCTGCCAGAATCACAAAAGCATGGGCGTAACACTGTTTGTCAGGGAGGATATTTTGCGCTGCATCAATACCCGGATACCAGCCGCCGTTTTTCTCATCCTGCAGTTCACCAAGCAGCCCCTTTAGTGCCGCATCCACCAGTTCCTCACTGCCCCTATGCCCCAGCAGGCATCCGATACTGTACACATGTGCCATACGGCAGGTGATCCAGGTCTCTCTGGGGCGTTCCACCCAGGGTGTGCCATCGTCTCCGAGATAATAGGAGGCTCCCCCAGGTGAGGGAAAGCGGTGACCGAAGGCCAGGAGTTCCTGGGTAAGTTCCCTCATGAAGGTCTTGTTTTCAGGTGTATCAATAATATATTTTTCTTTCATTCCGGCCACCTCTGTCCTATTTAATGTCGTAAACGCTTCTCAGCCTTAACCTATCCGCATTGCCCCTTATAATCTCCAGGGTTTTGCTGTCACCATTAAGATCAAAATAGTTATCCGATAGGATTAAATCCTCGTTCTCATTTAAAATCTCCACGCTCTTTGCATACTTAGCTGCAGAAACCGTAATCTTGTTTCCATTTACAACAGCACTTAGCTCAGGATTCTCGTAGCGGAAGTATTTGGGATATGAGAAAATAACCGTTCCCTGTGACACCTCTTCGCCGCCTTTGTATGCCTGATAACTTACATACTCCCGATAAATATCCACATCCGGCAGCTCCACCTTGTCAAGCCATACACTTGTCAATGCAGGCACAGTGACTGTCTCTTCCTCCCGGCGCAGTATTCCGGCGGATGCATCCCTTAGCTGCCATTTTACAGTGATTTCCTCATCCTGCATTGTTTCATTGGCAACACTCAGACGGATGGATTTGGGAAACTCAAAAGGAACACGGACCAATTCCTGGCCACTGCCAAGCATTCCCTCTTCCTCACAGGAAATCATAATCGGTGCGAAGAACCGCCGGGCATAGTAATGAAGCGCCTTTAGCCTGTGACAATAATCCACGCTGGACCAGGATGCAACCGGCCAGCAGTCATTAAACTGCCAATAGACCGCTCCCATACACCGATTGTCCGTCCTGTTTCTCCTGAAGTGCTCCACGCCATAACGGATGGCATCCGCCTGCAGAAGCTGGGATGCATATATTACCGTTTCAAAGGAGGTGGGATATTTGTATGTCTGCTGCATGTAGTTCATTATTTTGCCATTTGCAGCTCCGTTCCTCTGGTGTTTCTCCATGATATAGGAGAAGATATTCTTATCTTCCTCATTATCCGTAAAGGTCTCCACTGTCTTTACTGCCGGGAAGGCCTGGAATCCAAACTCGGACAGATATCTGAAATGGAACTTCCGATACTGGGAAAAGGGCTTATTTCCATGCCATACATCCCAATAATGCACGTCACCCCGGTTTTCATCTCTGGGATTGTCAAAGGAACCTCCTGACGAAGGGCTTGCCGGCCAATAATACACCTGAGGCGCATATTGCTTCATCATCTCCGGGAGAATGCGCTCGTACATGATGATGTAATCTCTGACTTCACTGGGTTTGCTTACCCAGGTGCCTTCACTTACGAACTGTTCCATTTCGTTATTGCCGCACATCAGCCCCAGGGACGCATGGTGGCGGATTCGCTTCAGATTGTCCCTGAATTCCGCCTTGATATTTTCCTCAAACTCCGGGGTCAAATCGTACACCCCGCAGGCAAACATGAAATCCTGCCATACCACAAGACCCATCTCATCGCAAAGGTCATAGAACCAATCATCCGGGTAATAGCCGCCGCCCCAGACCCGAATGGAGTTAAAATTGGCAAAAACCGCCTTCTCCAGCAAAGTCCTTGTGGTCTCCCTGGTGACTCGACCCAGCAGATGGTCCTCGGGAATGTAATCCGCCCCCATGGCAAATATGTTGACACCATTTACACAGGTAGCAAATCTTTCTCCCCACTTATCCGGCGTTCTGTCCATGGTAATCCTTCTCAGACCAATGCGGCAATTCCATGAATCCAGCTCTCTGCCGGCAGGATTTTTAAGCTTTACAAGCACCGTATATAGATCCTGGTTCCCGTACCCCCTGGGCCACCATAGCCTGGGGTTATCAATGAAAATATCACAGCTGTCGTATACCTTGGCCACGCCATCAGGGTCAATGACAATAACCTCTGTGACAAAGTCATCCTCACATACCTTTACACCCTGTGCAGGCTGAATCTCCGGCTTGATTTGAAGTCTCACTTTTCCGTCTTCATGGAACTGTAATACCTGAACAGACTCCAGCCGTGCTGTATCAATGCCAAGCAGAGAAACATCTCTCCAAATGCCTGCATCCGGTAAATGTGCACCCCAATCCCAGCCAAACATGTAATGGGCCTTGCGGATATGTACGAAACCGTTCATGGCATCTTCCGTTCCCCTGGTGGGCGCCTTTTCAAAAGCCCGGGCAATATATTGGGTGGGAGAATAGAAATGCACCAACAGCTCATTCCCCTCCGGCTGCAAAATATCCTTTACGGAATACTCCCAGATGCGATGCATATTTTCCGTATGGCCCAGGAAAACCCCATTTAATGTGATATCTGCAATGGTATCCAATCCATCAAAGTGAAGGATGACCTCATCAGCATCTGATAGTTCCCTGTTACAATCAAAACTTGTACGATATTCATAATCGTACTCCATGAGTTTCAGGGCCTCATCCTCATTGTCCTTCCAAAATGGATTCTCAATTTTACCTGCTGCCAATAAATCCCCATATACGGACCCGGGTACACTTGCGGGAATCCATTCTCCTGTACCCGCCTGACTCATAGTCCAATTATTATTTAACAACACTGTTTTCATAGATAATTATTCCTCCAATAATTAACTAGCGGTAACATTTAAAGCACATTTACGAATTCGCCTTCCCGTGATTCCGAATCTCCGCTTTTTCTGTAATAAAAGGGAACCAAGGGCATCCCTGATGCATTATACAAATTGGCCACACCGTAATTAAACCAGCCGTACCTTACGTGGCTCACTTTGGAATTGTCATAACCTGTCAGAACAATCTTGTCTCCGGAGACAGAAACCCTGGGTCGATAGAAATCGGTACCGCTGTCGCTGATCTCAAATCCGTAGATCTGTCCATTGCCATCCGGTGCTGCAGGCTGTAAGGTGCTCTCCTTCTCTGCAGTCAATTCTATTCCGTGGGTTTCCTGATAGCAAATGGCTCCGTATGTATTTTCCAGGGTCAACCGGCAGCAATTGCCCTCAAAGCTGACCTGGGTCACTGTCATGTTACAGCAATTCCTCCGGACGTGATACGCCAAATCCAGGGCCTGCAGAGCAAGACGCATTCCCGGCGTCCTCTTGTTGACAGGATGTATGTTGCCGAATTCTCCGCAGTCCACCAACACAGCCATTCCTGCATTTTTATTCTCCAATGCGCATAATTCCTGTTGCCTGCGCAGGACAGCCCAGTTTCCATCATCCCCCACTCCGTTCTCCCGATACATGGGAAGCTGGGTGAGCAAGAAGCAGATTTCATCCCCGGACCCTGCCTGAGTGGAAAAGTCCTCTCTCCATTGGCGAATTACCGCCGAGTTCAGCTTTCGGTAAAATGAGGATCTGCTGTAATCCTCTTCTCCCTGATAATAAATGACGCCTCGAATCCCATAGGGTGCAACTCTCTTTATCATGGATTCATATAGTCCGTAGGGGCGGAAGGGCGAAAGGCGTCCCCTGGGCTGGGGCCAGGGCCAGACCCCTGTTTCTTCAAATTCTCTCTGACATTTGGCCATTTCAGCCCAATACTGCTCATCTGACTTGGTACGATACACCTCTTCCCAGGAATCCAGGTAATCCTTAACCTCTGTGACATTCTTCAATGCATCGGGGGAAACCCAGCAAGTGGCCGATGTGCCACCCCAGTAACAATCAATAATTCCTATGGGAACCTGCAGCTCCTCATATAATGTGGCTGCGAAATAAAAGGCGACTGCCGACATGTCCAGGCATTCCGCTCCCACTGCCCTTTTCCAACAGCTTGTCCTTTCACATTGGGCCAGCTCCTCATCTACCACCGGACATTTGGGAACATTATAGAACCGAATTTTGTCATAGGCCGCCTGCAAAGCAACCTGCCGGCCGTCTTTGCTGTCCTTTAGCTCCAACTCCATATTGGATTGTCCGCCTGCAAGCCATACTTCGCCAAGGAGAACATCCTTTATTTCCAGGGATTCCCCTGTTTCTCCCAGATTCTCTTTTTGATTTCTGATATGTATGACAAGTGGTGTGTCACTCATTCCCACTTCCAGATCTATCGACCATTTCCCCTGTGAGACCTTTGTGCGTGTTACATTTCCCTCCACGCTGAGCTCCACATAATCCGCATCAGACTGGCCCCAGATTCTGTTGGTGGAGTTTCTCTGCAAAACCATCCCGTCTTTAAAAATTGCCGCAACTCGTAACATTTTCTTCGATCCCCCTAAGGTAATACTGCTATTGTATTTCTGACGCTGTTGTTATTCCTCTTCTTTTTCCTTCAAGATTTCCGTTACCATATCAAATTGCTCCTGCTCTATGGCAGCATCCTTGGGATATGGATAATTCTTAACGCTATTCTCAAACAACTTTGCATATTTTTTTGCCTTGTCCTCTGAGACTTCAACCAAGGAATAATAGGCATACAACACTCTCTGCATGGAAATAAAACCGGCTGCCTGGTTTATTTCCTTCTTATGGGCCTCAAACTGCTGTTTTGCAGACTCTGTATCTCTGTCAATCACTATAGTCATAAACAACAGGTCGCCATACAGCAGCTTCTCATGGAGTTGATTTATGCTCTTGGCATTCTTCAGGATAAACAGGGCCATTTCCTTTGCCTCATTATACCTTTTGTTTACACTCAGGTAATTGTAGCAATTCACTGCCTGGGCTGTAATCAGCGGGTTGGTCATAGGTATTGATTTATCAAATGAGAAAAGCTCTGCCGGCATCTCCCGGGTAGAATAGTTGTCAGCCAAATACTTGACTATTTCCAATTGGTTCCTGAAGGATTCTCTTGCATTTTTGTCTCTGTACAGGATAACTGTGTTGGCCCCATCATTGCCAATCTGGGAGAATGGTATTCCATTAGATATCAAAATAGCCAATGCAGTCATGCCAAACATCAGGCTGATCATTGCTGCTGCCTGATGAGAATCCTTCATGACCAGGAACAGGCAAAGCCCAATCACGCACACCACAAGATTCATAATCAGGCCGCCCAGGTTGTATAACACAACAGGCATTTTCTCCGGGTCCACCTTAGGAGCGGACATGATGCATTGCCCTCCTGTGCCGGGCATGTTATATAGGCAAAGGCGAAATTTCCCGTTCTCCTTTACTACCATTAGCTTGCCAAATCGTATGGAGCTGAATTCGTATCCACTAATCAGTCCGAAAATCATATGACCTACTTCATGCAGGCAGATATTAATGCTATAGAAAATAAAAATAGCTGCCAGTGCCAATAGAGCCATGGCAAAGAACATCAAGTCGCTCATTTTTTCGCCGGTGCTTTTCTGGAGCGATCCCAGAATGTATCCTGTACATCCGCCAATGCAGCAGAATACAGAAAAAGTTAATAGTCCGTACAGGATTTGTTCAATTTTCATTCTCTTCTTGTAATCCATCTTTGTCCTCCAACCAAAAATATCGTCATAGAAAATCTGTTCTGAGACTTTTGTTGCCTCGTCCAATTCGGTCTACAATCACTTTCCCGACCGCACCACTACCTATAGGCCCTGTAAGATTCATTTTATATCTACCACTTGTCTGGTCAACATAAATTTTTCTCTTGTGGTTTACCGAGACATTATCAGAAATAACTTACATGGTAATCTTTCGTAGAGATACTTCACATACCACCGTGAATATGATATAAACATATTGTAACCAAGGGACACATCGGCGATAAGTGATTAGTACACTTTACAGAGGCACGGCCTCTACCACCATAGTCCATGAGACAACATATCAGTTAATAGTTAATTGTGAAGAGTGAAAAGCGGTGGTGACCAGGTTCCTGTGATCGATTAAGAGAACACGGCGCCTTAACTTTTCACTCTACACTCATCACTGTTCACTTGGTAAGGTGGGAGCGTCCGTACTCTGTTAAAGGGTATAGGCGCTCTTTGTGCT
>CAZCOE010000043.1:0-3659 GCA_964500525.1 uncultured Clostridia bacterium
ATTACCATAACTCTCACCCTGTTTAACGCAACAATCAAGCAGGGCGTTCCCCGGAAACTGGAGCACAACGATATCAAGTGGATTACCCCGGCGGAGATTCCACAGTACCACTTCTGCCCCGCAGACACAGAAATTCTGAAACAAATCCGAAATCTAAAATCAAAAATATACCATCACGCTAGCATGGTATAATGAAAACACAACTAAAGAACAAGGACGTGGTAACATACCTATTCGACATTCCTATGGAGAATGACCTGCCGGATTACCTGCAGTACGACTTTGGATTAACTAAGTGAGGTTCACCATGACACAAGTAGTAGCAGCATTAATATGGAACAAGGACAGGTTCCTTATTTGCCAGCGTCCCGCCAACAAGGCGCGAGCTTTGCTGTGGGAGTTCGTGGGCGGCAAGGTTGAGCCCGGTGAGACCCGGGAGCAGGCCCTTATTCGGGAGTGTCGGGAGGAACTGGACATCACCTTGGAGGTGGGCTCTGTATTTATGACCGTAACCCACGAGTATCCGGATATTACCATAGCCCTCACCCTGTTTAATGCAACAATCAAGGAGGGCGTTCCCCGGAAACTGGAGCACAACGACATCAAGTGGATCACCCCGTCGGAGATTCCACAGTACCACTTCTGCCCCGCAGACACAGAAATTCTGAAACAAATCCAAAATCTAAAATAGATCATCACCCCGGCAGGGTAAAAGGAGAAAACGCAATGCTGACATTAGAGAGAGCAAAAGAATTGCTGAACACCACAACAACTGAGGAGCATCTGTTCCTCCATGCAAAGAATGTAATGGTTGCCATGGGTGGCCTTGCCAAGCATTTTGGCGAGGACCAACAGCACTGGATGGCCATCGGCTACCTTCACGATTATGACTATGAGCAGCACCCGGATGAGCACCTGCAGCATACCGAGGCGCCCCTAAGGGAGGCCGGCCTGACTGAGGAGGAGATCCGCACCATACTGGCCCATGGCTACGGTCTGTGCACCGACGTGGAACCCATCACCAACATGGAGAAATCCCTGTTCACAGTAGATGAACTCACCGGTATCATTCAGGCAGCTGCCAGAATGCGTCCTGCAGGCATTACCGACATGGAAGTGTCCAGCTTTATGAAGAAGTTCAAGGACAAGAAGTTCGCAGCTAAGTGTAACCGGGAGGTTATCAGACAGGGCTGCGAGATGTTGGGCATGGAAGTCAGAGATGTGGCAGCAATCTGTATTGAGGCCATGAAGGAGTATGCAGAGGAACTGCAGCTGGGTCCCAAGGAGTAAGCGGAGCCAGAATACAGGACCAAGATGTAATTCTTTCTCATTTCTCATTTCCGGTCGCCACCGGAGGAAACTTGTCAAGTATTTTGGACAGATAGGTGAATAGTCGAGCAAAGGAACGTGGGGACCAGAACTGTTCACTATTCACTGGCGAAGCAAAGCTGCGCTTTGCTTCGCTTTATTTCAGCTTACGCAGCTTGTTCCTGTTGGCGATAACCACCAGCTCCATGTCCAGCTCCAGAGGTGCCGTGGGGTCGATGTTTACCTGAACATTGTTGCCTTTGCGGATTGCTACCACGTTTATGTCGTATTTGCGCCTGAGGTTCAGCTCCATCAGGGACTTGCCTGCCCACTCGGGACGCACTTCCAATTCCAGCAATGACACGTCCCCGGCCAGCTCCACCATATCCACAAATCCTGCGCTCAGCAGGTTCTTGGCCAGGCGGATGCCTGACTCGCTCTCGGGGAACACCACCTTGTCAGCGCCCACCTTAAGCAGCAGCTTGCGGTGCATTTCGCTGGAGCACTTGGCGATTACTGTCTTGACCCCGGCCTCCTTGCACAGCATAACAGCCATAACGCTGGCCTCCAGGTTGTTGGCCATTGCGATAATAACCACGTCCACATTGGATATGCCCAGATTCTTGAGCACCTCTGCGTCGGTAACGTCTGCGCATTTGCACAGTGGAATGTAGGCGGCTGCTGCATTGACCAGGTTCTGATCCGTATCTACCGCCAGAACGTCCACACCGCTGTTGGCCAGCTCCATTGCCACTGCCTGACCGTAGCGCCCTAGCCCAAAAACTGCATATGTCTTGTTAATGCTCATATTTTCCTCCGTTATCCCACTGAAATATCCTCGATGGGGTCTAAAATGCTATTTTGTGATTGATTCTTGATCTGGAAGGCCACGGCCAGAGAAACCGGCCCGATCCTGCCAAAGTACATTGTAAATATAATTATCAGCTTGCCCCAAATGCTCAGTCCGGGCGTAATGCCCCTGGACAGGCCTACAGTTGCAGTGGCGCTGACTGTTTCGTACATAATGTCCAGGGCACTGGCGTCTGTCACTGCGGACAGCAAGACGGTGGACAGGAACATAATTGCAAAGGACATGGCGCATACAGCTACGGCCTTACGGGCTATCTGCACCGACAGCCTGCGGTGAAACAGGGTTACTTCGCTCTTGTTGCCGGTAGCCGAAATGGCTGTGGCGATGAGCACAAAGATGGTTACAGTCTTGATACCGCCTGCAGTGCCAACCGGAGAGCCTCCGATGAACATCAGCAGCAGGCACAGTATGGCAGAGGGGTTAGTCAGATTCTCCTGGGGCACTGCCGCAAATCCTGCGGTTCTGGTGGTGACGGATTGGAATAGCGAGGCTTGAATCTTGTCAAACAGGGACATTTCACCAATTGTTGCCGGGTTGTTGTACTCAAAGGCCAATATGGCCAGTCCGCCTCCCAGAATCAGGACAGCAGTGGATGTAAGAACTATCTTGCTATGGAGGGTCAGCCGGCGGAACCAATGGCCCTTGTTGGCTCGTATATCACTCCATACCCTGATCAGGTCCCACCAAACGATAAATCCCAAACCTCCCAGCACAATAAGCATCATGGTGACACCGTTCACCAAGGGGTTAGTCCCATAGTCGCACAGGCTTCTGTCTCCGATGATGTCGATGCCTGCGTTGCAAAAAGCGGAAATTGAATTAAAAATGGACACCCATATTCCCCGCGGCCCAAAATCCCTGATGAACACAGGCATGTACAGAACAGCCCCCAGGCCCTCCACCACAAATGTGCCCAGTATGACCTTCTTGACAAATCTGGCCAGACCCGACAGGGTGCTCAGATTAAAGGAATCCTGTATCAGCAGGCTGTCCCGGAGACCCATCTTGCGGTTAACCGCCACCATAAGGCCTGCCATAACTGTGATAATGCCCAGGCCGCCAATTTGAATCAGGATCAGGATAACTATCTGGCCAAATACGCTCCAGGTGGTCAGTGTCACAGAGGTTACCAGCCCTGTAACGCAGGTGGAAGTGGTGGCCATAAACAGTGCTTCGATGTAGGGCACTCCCCGGCCGCTGCGGGATGCAATAGGCAGAGAAAGCAACAGACTGCCTGCCAATATGGCCAGCAGAAAGCTGAGCAGGATTATCTGAGTTGTAGATAGTTCAAATCTGCGCTTTTTCGCCATGGATTCCGCCTCTGTAAATAGATAGCTATGATTTTACTCAAAACTATGCCCGTGTTCAAGAATTTATATGTTTTTGCCCGGATATATTACAATGGCAAATGGGGCAAAGAATTCGATTATGGAAATTTTTTCATCACTATCCCGTAATCCTGCTTGGCGTTGAATACTGC
>CAZCOE010000044.1:0-9388 GCA_964500525.1 uncultured Clostridia bacterium
GCTTCGCTTAATACGTTCTTAGTTTCTGTCCGTTTGGCAAGTCGTTGGTCACATACTTGGCCCAGTTTTTGAGACAGGTAACGGTGTTTGCATCGCCATCGCTTACGAACCAGTATTGGTCAGGCTGGTTCTTGAACCACCACTCAAAGTCCATATTCTCTGCATAGTATCCGGTAGAGCGAATACGAGGTACGAATACCTTGAAGTTCACGCTGGTTGTGGCATGGGATGGCTCTGCTCCTACCAGGAATATAGCTCTGTTCTCGTAGGTGGTTCCATCATATGTGCCGGAAATCAGTGCAGGCACATTGGCCTCATCATATTGTCCATAGGGCAATGCCATAGAATTAAACTTGTACCCGGGCACAATTGACTCCATGGTCTTCTGGTTCATGCCCAATTGGTAGGTTATATCGGCAGCGGACTTGCCTTTCATGGAACTATGGCCGTACGTATGGTTGCCTATCTCCCATCCCAGGTCAATCAGGTAATTGAGCCTCTGTTCAATGGTGCCCGCTCCCTCAAATACACCGGATGGTGAATGCAGGTACACATAGATAATTCCCTTGAATCCAAAGTCGGGATGCTCCTTGGCGAACTTCTGCATCACATAAACTGCACACTTGGGATTCAGCTCCAGCTTACCATCCTTTTCGATAAGGCTGAACTGTGAGCTGACGCCGTCATCGAATGTGAATACTATAGGTTTGCATCCGGCTGCCACTGTAATATTGTTGTTAAGGTAGTCGGACATGGACAACAATCTGAAACCGGCGTTATACAGTCTGCCGCATAGTTCATACAGATAGTCAAAGCTGTTCATATACTGTCGGGTGCCTGTGGAATAGCTGGGGCTGTCTGCATCCGAGAACTGGTGCCACATAACTACAGGAATATCTCCTGCCTCATTGACATGGAGAGCCGCCAGCTCCGCATCGGTAAGCACATCGCCAATCTGTGCCGGTGTGGGAGTTGGTGTAGGCGTAGGGTCAGATGAAGGAGCAGCTGTAGGCGTTGTGTCCGGTGCAGCCGTAGGTCCCCCTGTGGGTATTGCATCAGGAGTATTTGTAGGAACAGAGGTGGCATAGATAGGCGTAGGGGTAGGATTGCTGCCCGGATTCCGGTTGGCGCCTCTGATCAAAAAGGCCACGATAATAACTGCACATACAAGAATCATGGCGCAAAGCACCAGGTTCAAAACACCGTATTTGTTTGTCTTCTTTCCATTTTCCATATAATCCACCCTATTAATCCATTTCGTCTAGTGTTAGTCCGTAAGACTGGAGAAAGTTATCCGCGAAATAATTGACTTCCGGAATATCCATGGCTCTGATTGAATCCATAATGGACTCCGCGGCCTTGGAGAATTCCCTGTTGCCCACCTTGTTCTCTTCTACACACTTAATGTATGCGGACAGTCTGTCGGCAGCCTTAACCAGTCGCCTCGCCGTCCGGTCGGTCTCCTTGAGCAAGGGCTCATAGGTGGGCTGCATCTCCTGGGGAAGCATGGACAACAATCTGTCGTTTGCCACCTGCTCTACCCTCTTGTAGGCGTCCTTTATCTCCGGATTGTAGTACTTAACCGGCGTAGGCATGTCCCCGGTAATAATCTCACTGCAGTCGTGGAACAGGCCTGCAACTGCCACTGCATTAGGGTCATAGCTGCCGCCGAAGTATGTATTGCCGATAACAGCCAGGGCGTGAGCGATAACTGCCACCCGATAGCTGTGTTCCTCCAGGTTTTCCATATCGGTGTTGCGCATCAGGGCCCACCTGTTGATGTACTTCATCCTGGCCAGATATGCGTAGAATATATTGTCCCTCATATTGCCTCCAAGATCATAGCAGATAAACGGACTCGAATGCCTTTACTGCGTAGGCATCTGTCATGCCGGAGAGGAAATCCGCAACCTTGTGCTCGTTGGTCTCCTCCGGGCTGTACTCGTGAACCTTGATGAATGACCCAAACTGGCGGAACAGCTCCAGATCGCCATTGACCATATCGTCCTCTGTCATTGTGTTCACCGCATTATACAGTGATTCGAACAGTCCTTCAAGCATGTTTTCGGTGGTGTTTTCGTACCTGCGAATCTTGTCGGCACTGTAGATTTTTGCATAATTTTCCTCTATAAGCTGCCGAAGGGCCTCACCCTTCTCGTCGCTAAGTCGGATAACATCCCGGCCATAGCTGTTTTCGATAACATCCATAACCAGAGTGTTGATAATCTCTCCGTTGTTCTTGCCCAAAACCTGTCTGCAGGAGCTGTCTATATCGTCATCTGAGATAAGGCCAACTCTCACCGCATCCTCAATATCCCTGCCCACATAGGCAATCTTGTCCACCAATCTCACCAGACAACCCTCCAGTGTATAGGGGCTCTGATCTGCAATGTGGGGATCTCTGAGGGAATCCATGGCCTTGGTCGTATCTCTGTGCAGAATGTATTCGTTCTTGATCTCTCCGCAGTGACATACAATACCGTCCCTGACCTCGTAGGAAAGGTTCAAACCATGTCTGCTCCTGCCATCCTTAGTAGTATAAGTAACCAATCTCTCCACTACTCTGAGACTCTGCTCCTCATGTCTGAACCTGAATGGGTGTTGGCAGGATTGGAGACATTTGTTGATAACCCTCTCTCCTGTGTGGCCAAAGGGTGCGTGGCCGATGTCATGGCCCAGGGCAATGGCTCTGGTGAGCTCAGGATTGAGGCCCAGGGTCTTGGCAATAGTCTCTGAGATGGCGGACACATTGAGCACATGCTCCAATCTGGTGCACACGTGATCGTTCTTGGTATTAAAGAAGACCTGTGTCTTGTGTCGCAGGCGCCTGAACTGTGACGAATACTGTATCCTGTTGGCATCTCGCTCATATATGGTGCGAATGGGACAGGGATCCTCGTAGAGATCACGACCTCGGGATTCACTGCTGAAGGAGGCATAGGGTTTGAAAATCTTTCTCTCCTGCTCCTCTTTGATACGGGTCCATTCCATATTGACCGGGCTCCTTTCCAGAACAAAATACCAATAGAATTATAACATATCTTCACCGATTGTGACGGATTTTTCCATCAGGAAGTTCAAAAGCTGAAGTGAAAAAATACCCAACCTCTGATTGGAAGTTGGGTATTATGGCAAACAGTTTCATACTATCAATAAAGAGAGCTCTCATACCTCATGGTTCTGTCATCATCCACCTCAGAACGTCTCTTGCGGTGCATGAGTGTGTTCAGTTCCTCTCTGGGATCCGCTCCTTGATTTATTACTGCGTCTACCGCAGAGATAATTGGCAAAGGTACCCGGTACTTGGCGGACAGCTGTACTGCCGCATCCAAGGCGTTAATGCCCTCAACCACCATACCAATCCGGGCAACTGCCTCTGCCACCGGGACACCACGACCGATGAGCTGGCCTGCTCTGAAGTTGCGGCTGTTGGTGCTGGTAGCAGTAACAATCATATCTCCCACACAGGCTAAGCCGGAGAATGTCTGAGGGTTAGCACCCATGGCACAGCCCAGATTCCGGATTTCACCGATTCCTCTGGTAATAAGGGCTGCTCTGGTATTGTCTCCATAGCCCATACCGTCAACTATTCCGGAGGCCAGGGCCACAATATTCTTGAGGGCTCCGCAGAGCTCAACCCCCAAAATGTCGGTGTTGGTATAGGTGCGCATACATCCGTTGGAGAAGACATCCTGGACAACCATGGCCACATCCATATCGGTGCAGGCAGAGACAATGGCTGTAGGTATATCTCTGGCCACCTCCTCTGCGTGGGTGGGACCGGACAGTGCCACCAGCTTTATGTTCCGGTGGTTGTGGTCCTTGCTGAGCTCATCCCTGATGACCTGGGTCATAGTAAGCAAAGTGCCGGGTTCCAATCCCTTGGCCACATCCACAATAATCTGTCCATCCGGTATGTATGCCATAGCCTTGGCAGCTGTTGATCTTACATATGGAGAAGGTACTGCAAACACTATAATCCTCCTGTCTCGACATGCAAGGGCAATATCGTCGGTGAAGAATACACTGTCAGGAATCACCATGCCGGGAAGGTTCTTGTGGGTCCTGTTTGCAGACAGCTCCTCTACCTCCCGGGTAAAGGCTGACCATACCGTAACATCATAATTGTCCAATGCCAACATCCTGGCCAGGGCAAGCCCCCAGGTGCCGGCACCTAAAATACTGATCTGCATAAATGCGGTGGAGCCACAGCTCCTCTCCATAAATAATTATGGGCATGATTATATCTTAACGAAGGGAAAAAGCAAGGAAGAAGTACCAGGTGTTAATCAAATAGGCAAAATGTGTGAACTAGTTAATAAGAAAAACGACAAGTTCCCGTAGAAACCTGTCGCTGTGGAGCCTCTAATCAGAGTCGAACTGATGACCTCATCCTTACCATGGATGCGCTCTACCTACTGAGCTATGGAGGCAATATGTGGGGTGCGCCCTCTTCTCTGTGGCGCGAAGTAGATTATACTACATGGATTTGGATTTGTAAACGACTATTTATGCACAAATAATCGCAAAAAATCACTGAGTCCGCCCGGTTGGAAACGGACTCTGAATCCCTGTGAGATGATATATCAACTATCTCCTCAATCCATCACTCTGCAAACTTTACTGCAGTACCGTATGCAATAACCTCAGCAGCCCCCTGCATAACTGCTGCGGAAGCATACCGGATGTTGACGACGGCGTCTGCTCCCAGTGCCTCTGCCTCCTCTACCATGCGCTTGGTAGCAATGGCACGGGCCTCGTTCATCATCTCGTTATATGCCTTGAGCTCGCCGCCCACCAGGGTCTTGAAGCTCTGGGCAATGTCCTTGCCGATGTGTTTGCTCTGGATAGTGCTGCCTCGCACCAGGCCCAGCATCTCCAATGTCTTGCCGGTAATGTAGTCAGTATTTACTAATATCATCCTCTTCTCCGCTCCTTATCTCCTTGACTCGTTCCACACAGACACCAATGACCACCGCAGCCAGCAGCGCAGGTACCACAGCAAGCAGTATTTTCCATATGCCCTGGACCAGCATCATGATAAACCCAAAATAGGCCACAAGGTAGATTACCAAAATACAGGCAACTACAATAGGGGCTATCATCTTCTTGCCATGCTCACTCATGTGTGTCTCCTTCAAAGGTTGTTATTGAAAGTATATCATACTCTCAGCATTGTGAGTATATGCAGAATACCTCATCATTTCCCCAACAAATACTCATACTCCCCGAGAGGCATATCATCCCCATGGGGATATCTGTTCAGATCATGTAAGTGGTCCGGCAGTGACTGGATGAACTCTGTGGAACGGTTGAAATACTCCGGAGATTCCTTCTCGTTCTCCTCGTCCCAAAGTGCATCCACATGATAATATTTATCTCCCAGACGAATTATGTTCCACATATGAGTGTCGCTGGATACACAGGACATATCCAGACCGGCATGGCGGCATAACAGGGCAAGTGCCTGGGCATAGTCGCCGCAGACCCCTACGCCCTCGGTGAGAACATAGTATCCATAGGGCATATACTCCCGGCTTTCTTCCCTGTATTCGGCATGGTCAATTACATATCTATAGAGCGCATACTCCTTTTCCAGGGGAATCATTCCCGGATGGGTGACCTGTGACACAATTTCCTTTGCCATGTTTTCAAGGTTGAGAATGTCACTGTATTTGCAGCCGGAGAACTCCAGAGCCGAAATAATCTCATTGTTATCAGAAACGGAATAATAATCGGTGATGCAATTGCCGTCCAGAATCAATGCCTCCAGGCTGTGATAATCCTTCAAGGGTCGGATTGTAGTAATGGGATTATCTGAGAGGTCCACAAACGTCAGGCTTTCGGCCTGTGAAATCGGAGTAATATCCCATATCAGGTTCCCTGTGATTGCCAGCTCTGTAAGCTCAGGCATATTGCTGAGATCCGGGAGAGTCTCTACATATCCGGGACCGATCCGAAACTGTTTCAGCTTTTTTAGTTGGACAATCTCTTCCAATGAAGTGAGATTATTGACATCGGTGGAAAAAACCTCCAGGTTGGGCAGATATTCAATGCCCTTAAGGGTAAGGATTCTCTGCTCCCATATGTATAGAGATTTTATTTCAGCCAGGGCGGCCTTGGTCAGCATTGCGTCCCGGGGCAGGTTTTCACTTTCTCTGATTCCTGCAGCCAATGTGGCGTCCATCTCAAAGCCCTCGGTGTACGGGTCAGGCCGGTATTGGGGAAGCTGGAGTATGGTATCGGTTTCATCAGCCGGAGGTGTTTCGTCGGATGGCCCGGGTGTCTCAGTTTCTCGAACCGCACTTGCCCCTCCGGTAGAGTCACTTTCCATGGGTTTTGCGGCACAGGAAACCAACCCCAGCAAAGTCAGGGCTGTCAGAATCAAAGTAAGACACTTTTTCGCCTTGAGATAACTCATAGATGCACCCTATGAAAATACAGGTCCAGAGAATCCGGTTTGAGGGGAAAAACGAAAATGCTCATTTCTGCGATGCCCACATCGACACTGAATCCCCGATAGATAAGCTCATTATGGATAATGTTCTTCATAATGTGGTTTTTCGCTTTATTTTCTCCCATAGAACTCCAAAAACTCCTTAATGGGCACAGGCTTGCTGGCGTAGTACCCCTGATAGCAATCACTGTCTAATGAGGAAATCAATTGGCACTGTTCCTTTGTCTCAATTCCCTCTACGCAGGTACGATATCCGGCCTGCTTGGAAATCTGTATGATGCTTTCCATCAGAGACAGACTCTGTCTGTCGGTAAGCGCATTTAGCAGGAAGAACCGATCCACCTTCAGCTCATCAATGGGCAGCTGGAGCAGCAGCATCAGGGATGATGTGCCCGTCCCGAAGTCATCTATGGCAATGGTAATGCCCCGGGAACGGAAAAATCTCAGCTCGTCTGCTAAGAATTCCGGATCCATATGTCGGCATCGTTCTGTAAGCTCCAAGCATAGATTCTCCGCCGGGCAGCCAGTTTCTGCCAGTATATTCAGAACATCTTCCCGGAAACTGCTGTATTCCAGCTGGGTATCTGTAATATTGACGTTCAGGATAAATCCGGGATCTGCCTGGCGCAGAGGCTTGGTTTCCTGCATTGCCTGGCGCAGAATCCAATTGCCCACGGAAATGAAGGCAGGGTCATTTTCCAGCCATGGAATGAATCTGCCCGGGGGAACAACGCCGTAGGGCTCCTGTTTCCAGCGCAGCAGAGCCTCCGCTCCTATTATCTTGCCATTAGAACAGGATACGATGGGCTGATAGCACAGGAAGAATCCCCTGCAGCCCTCCATGGCGCTGCGATGAATCTCCGTATGCAGCTGAATGTTCTCCACATTAGTCTTCTGGCGAATGTGGTCGCTAAAGACCAATTCATTGCGATACTTTTCCGAGGACTGTTCCATGGCGTATATCAGACTGCTGCGCACAATGTCCTCGTTATAGGGATGCCTGGGATCCAGCTGCACCGCTCCGCCGTATATTCTCAGAGGAATCCGCAAATTGTTGATCTGAATATTGTGCTGAGCCACATTTCGCAGCTGATTGAAATAATTCCCCGTCTCCTCCTGATCTGCATAATACAGATAAAATGCATATTTTGCTCCGTCCAGGCGGAACACCCGGCCTCTGCCCCCAATGAGGTCCTGCAGCTCCATTCCGAAAAGTCTCAGGACCTGATCGCCACCCTCCTGTCCGTACATGGCATTGATGTGGGGAAAATGCTCGATGCCAACCATAACCAGGCAAGCCGCAATCCTCTCCTCAATCAGCCTATGAATGCTTTTTGCAAAATCCGAGCTGGTATGCAGGTTGGTAACAGGATCCACATCATCTAAAATGCCATGGTTAATGATTGTGCCTGCAAACAAATCCGGTTCCGTACCGTTTCCCTTCAGTACCACGCCTCTGCAGGTGCATACAACATATTCTCCCAGGTGATTCTTTACCCGGTATTCCAAATTGTGAACCTGGCTGCGGCCGGAAAGCACCGCTTCAATGTCCTCCCGATACATTTTCCTGTCCTGAGGATGGATGCAGGATTCCCAAATCTTCTCGGCCTCATACATATACTCTCCGGGCATGCCAAAATACTGTACCGCCTCGGGAGACCATCGGGATACTCCTGTGCTCATATTGCAAAGGTAAATATAACTGCGCTTTGATGTGCTGGAAAAGGCTGTAAACGCCCGATCGGTGAGTCCGCTGATATCCAGTTTTTCCGTATTTGCTTTATCCTTCCCTGTCAGCATATGCTCAGAGGACAGCTTATTCTCCTCAAGATCCGGAACGGGGCCGAATTTAATCTTATTTCTCTCCTTGTTGCGATACATAACAGAAAAGGCTGCCTGTTCTGCGTCCTGAACGTCCCCCTGGGAGGGATTGTACTGGGCATATCCCAGGGAAATAAAGGGCAGTCTGGAGTCGGACTTGCGGTGTTCCTGCATGGCATCAAAAAACTGTTCATTCATCCGGGCTATGGTGCTTTCGTCCAAATCCAGAATAACACCGAATTCGTCATTGTCGATGCGGTAGCATTTGCCGTATCGTCCATAGACCTTTCGGATGATATTCCCGATGGTCACAAGGCACTGATCCCCATATACATGGCCATATTTCACATTGACGGTTTTGAAGTAATCTATATCAAACAGCTGAATAATTACAGGTTTGTGCAGTCGAGACAGCTGGTTATTGTAGCTGGCCCGGTTGAGCAGCATTGTCCTGCCATCAACACTCTGGAGCATGGCGTTATAGAAAATGTAAATCAGAGTAATAACAATGGCCACCGTAAGCCAGGCTGATTTGATGCTCTTGTCTGCCTGATTCACAGCAATGCCAAACAGCAGGAATCCAAGCATGAGAACCAGCATTATTTTGTTCTTGTTCTGATATAGGCGACTGACCCGATACCCAACCCACAGTACATAGACAGAGCCGCATATATATGTTGCGAGATAAATCCAATAGAAGGGGCCGTGGCGGAACACGCCCTTGTCGTCCACGTAGTAGATAAAACCATTCAGGGCAGACAAAATCTCCAGCCCGGAATGAAAAGCCAGAACAAGGTAGAGCCACCTGTTTTTCTTAGAAGCATCCGAAGGCGGCATCATAATTTCCGCGCACAAAACCGGAACCACAGGCGTTACCGACAGCTCTATCATTTTTGTCCATATATGTATGTCCCGGAATTCTCCACCGGACAGTGTGGTTAAGCTGCCTGACCATTCTGCGAGAATGCCCAGAATCACGCTGAAAAACAGCAGCAGGAACTGTCTTTGCTTGCGTCTTGAAAGCAAAACATTGGTGTTGGACATAATAACGAGGAATGTCATCAGGAGTACCACTTCCAGGACAATCATCGTATATAGATTCAGCATAGA
>CAZCOE010000045.1:0-9141 GCA_964500525.1 uncultured Clostridia bacterium
CCCGAAGCCGAAATCGTAGAGGAGTAAAGCAAACACAAATCCGCCTCAATTGCGAGGCGGTTTTTTTATGCTCGGAAACCAAGAAATTGGATTTATAAAGTTAAAAATCCGCCTGGGAACCCTGGACGGATTTTTTGACAGGGATGTCCACAGGGAGGTAACGCAGAGGGGCGCTTACTATATATATGTATAATAATACGGTCTCCGGTTTCTCTCTGACCATGCACGCATTCCGCTAAATGGGAACCCTGACGGATCCTTCGCAGCGTTGTGGCAGACTGATACAGTATTCCATGGGGTTGCTGCAGGGACCTAATAGTGAGTTCCGGAGTAGACGGATAACCCATATCTAACTCTTTTTGTAAGCAGTATTCGCGAGCGATATTTTAGTACGTTCACAGCTTAGACACCCTTTATGATAATTTACCTACAAAAAATATAAGGGGTTTTGCTCAAATTTTGTCATAAAACCATGAAGCAATAAGAAACGTGAAAAAAACATTTGACAACGTGTGGTGGACAGTGCATAATGACCATATTGTTCTCGAAAAGGCAATACCTATGCCCAGCAACCCTGGGCAGGAAAAGTTTATTTCAGGGACAAACCCCGAAGAGGGGTTCACTCATAGACAGTTGCTTCCCAGTCATGGAGAGCAATCGTCATTTTTATATAAGGAGGATATTTGAATGAAAAAGTTCACTAAAATCATGAGCTTGCTTCTGGCATTGGTCATGGTTCTTGGTTTGGCAGCTTGTAAGAACGATCCTGCCAAGACAAACGATCCTGCCAAGACCACCGATGTTACAGGAGACGTTGCACCCACATGGCCTAACCGTGTAATTCTGGGCAGCAGCACAGAACTGTCCGGCGACTTCCGCTGGCCCGGATTCGGCGGCAGCTCCGCAGGTGCATCCGACCAGGATATCACCAAACTGACTGTCGGCTACGGCACCATGGAGACCAACCAGGGCGGCGCTTATGTTTGGAACACAACCGCTGTTAAGAGCCACAAGGAGACCGAGAATGCAGATGGTACATACACCGTTGAGGTAGAGCTTAACGAGGGCTTGACCTTCTCCGATGGCACTCCCATCACCGCTGCCAACTATGTTGCCAGCATCCTGAGCTTCAGCTCTCCCGTTTCTGCAGCTGCTGGTCACTCCGGAATGTCCGGTCAGAGCTTGGTTGGATTTGATTCCTTCCACGCCTACACCGGTGTTCCTGCTGAGGGTGCTACCAAGACCTTCTCCGGCGTTCGTCTTCTGGGCGACCTGAAGTACTCTCTGACAATTTCCAGTGATTACTACCCCTACTACTATGCTTACACCTATGCTGCAGCAGATCCCGATCCATTGGGACTGATTCTGGGCGAAGGCGTTGAGATCAAGGACGACGGCGAGGGCTGCTACCTTTCCGACAACTACTATGAGAAGAACGGCGAAGAGTACGTTAAGGCTGCTGAGCTTGCTGCCAACCGCTACGACGTTACCAAGTACCCCTTCTCCGGTGCTTATGTTGTTTCCAAGTATGATGATTCCACCAAGGAAGCAACTCTGACCCTTAACCCCAAGTTCAAGGGCAACTTCGAGGGACAGAAGCCTTCCATCGAGACCATCGTATATGTTAAGTTGGTTTCTGAGACTCAGCTTGATCAGTTGAAGACTGGTGCTGTGGACGTCCTTTCCGCCATTACCGGCGGCGAAGATACCAAGGAAGCTCTTGAGATCGTTGACAACAAGAAGTTCAGCGAGGTTCACTATCAGAGAGCCGGCTACGGCAAGGTTCAGTTTGAGTGCGACTTTGGTCCCACAATGTTCCAGGAAGTACGTCAGGCAATTGCATACCTGCTTAACCGTACCGAGTTCTGCCAGGCCTTTACCGGCGGATATGGTGTTGTTGTTGACGGCCCTTACAGCCCCGACTTCGACATGTGGCAGGCAGTCAAGGACGACATCGAGCTGATTGACTATTCCTTCTCTCCTGAGAACGCCAAGAAGGTGTTGGTTGATGGAGGCTGGATTTACAACTCCAAGGGTGAGCCCTTCGTTGAGGGTGCTACCGGTGTTGATTCCGTACGTTACAAGAAGCTGACTGAGGCTGAGGCCAATGCTCTTGACATCTTCGGCAACGATGCCGGCAACAAGACCTATGAGTCCGTTGCAAACACCGACAACATTGTCTACAAGACTGTTGAAATCAATGGCGAGTACTACATGCCTCTGGCTATCAACTGGTTCGGTTCTGTACCCAACTCTGTAACCGACCTGCTGTCCACTACTCTGGCTAACTCATCTGACCTGGCTGCCTGCGGAATGGTTATCCGCGCTACCACAGGTGACTTCACCACTTTGTTGGGCAACATATACCGTGATCCTTCTCAGGGTTACCTTGGAAAGCCTCTCTACGGCATGCTCAACCTGGCTACAGGCTGGAATTCCGCAATTTACGACTATGCCTTCAACTGGAGAACCACTCCTGATTGGGCTCCTTACTCCGTCAATAAGGTTGTCGATCCCTATGATGTGGCTTTCCCCTACAATGAGCAAGGCGAGAAGTTGACATATGCTCAGGCAGTTGAGCAGTCCGGTGACAAGCTGGGTATGGATTATCTGTCCATGGCTATGGTTTACAATGCATCTACTGTGGAAGAGTACAACCAGTGGTGGATGGCTTACATCGAGAGATGGAACCAGCTCATGCCCGATATCCCACTGTACTCCAACTACTACTATGACGTGTTCAATGCGAACATTCAGAACTTTAAGACCAGCCCCTTCTTTGGACCTGCACAGGCTATTCTCTACGCCAACGTAAAGGGCTACTAAGATCTAACGATTACTCCGGTAATCCGGGAAATGGGGCAGCCGTATGGCTGCCCCATTTTGAAATTAGATTGTTTTCGCGGGGCCAACCGGCTCGTGACATTGCTGTCCGGCCCTTGCCGGACAGTGAATGTCCAAAACCAATGAAAGGAGTATTTTATGCGAAAATATATTCTGAAAAGGCTTGGCTATATGCTGGTGGTCATGCTGATTCTCTCCCTTCTGATGTTCCTTGTATACGCTATGATCCCCTTTGACCGGGCGGTTGCCGAGGCGGAGCCGTTTAAGCAGGGCCTGAAAGGTAACCCTAATGCGGCTGAATTATACAACGCTAAAATCGAGGAACTCCGGCGTGAACTGGGTACTGATCAAAATGTTATTGTACGGTACCTTGGCTGGATCGGTGTTATGCCGATTAATGGGGAGTTTCAGGGAATCCTTCAGGGAGATTTTGGATACAGCTACGAGTTTAATCGTCCGGCTCTTGAAGTCCTGGTTACCCCGATGAAAAACACTATTTTCATCAACATTTTTGCTACTATATTGGGCCTGGGGGTTACAATCCCTCTGGGTATTTTCTGCGCCGTGCATCGGGGCAGCAAGCGGGATTCAGCAGTCCAGACCATGACCATTGTGGGCTACAGTATTCCCTCATTTATCACCGCCATCGTATTTATTTGGCTGTTTGCCATTATCCTTGGCTGGTTCCCGGTCAGTGGTATGAAAACGCCGGGGTCAGAATATGTAGGCTGGCAGAAGTTCACTGATGAGCTGTACTACATGGCTCTGCCACTCATTATTATGACATTCTCATCCCTGGGCGGTATGACCCGCTATGTCCGGGCATCCATGTCTGAGGCACTTTCTCTGGACTGCATCCGCACTGCCAGAGCCAAGGGCCTTCGGGAAAAGACCGTAATTTATTCCCACGCCTTCCGGAACGCATTGATTCCCATCATCACCTTGGTAATCGGCTGGTTCCTGGGCATTTTCTCGGGATCTATTGTTATTGAAAATATATTCGGACTGAACGGCGTTGGCCGGTTGTACATAAATTCACTGAATAACAAGGACTTTGAAGTAGTTCTTCTGCTCCAGATGTTCTATGTTGCCATTGGATTGCTGGGCAACCTGATTGTAGACCTTGCCTACGGCCTTGCTGACCCCCGTGTCCGAGTTGATAAATAAGGAGGACAGAATGAATAATAAGAAAACTTCCTCCAAGAAGGGATTTGCTCCTTTTCGTTGGCTTCGCCGGATGTTCCTGGGACCATACCGGGAAATGACCATTGAGGACGAACGCTACGACAGCCCCTCTAAGCTGGCTGTAAAGCGCTTCTTCCGCAATCCTCTGGCCACCATAGCAGTTATCGTGCTGATATCCATGTTCCTGTTTGTGTTTATCGGCCCCATATTCTATCCTGTGGATCTGACAGAGACAGGCAGTGAAATGCTGCACACCAACGTGGCTCCCACCATGAGCTTGATGAAGATGCCGGCTGACATGAAGGACGGAGCTGTGGATATTTCCTCCCGTGGCACCTTTACCATCGCAGTCAGCACTGACCACAACCTCTATATGTGGGGTTACTATCCTGCAGTCAACGATCCTAAGCTTGACGTAATGAATATCCCCGACGAGGTGAAAAACAGCAAGATTGTTCACGCCGCTGCCGGCTCCGACCACTGTGTCGCCATCTCTGAGGATGGGCACGTGTACTGCTGGGGCAACTATGACAACGGTCAATATGGCTGGGACGGCACCATGATTGCTGCCGCTCGTAAGCAGCCTGAGGAACTCATGGGAGATAACACCATCGACGTATCCCAGGTTCGCCAGTTGATCTGCGGCAACCAGGTAACCGCTATACTCATGGAGGACGGCACCATATATGCCTGGGGTAACGATGCCCTGAATGCCACCAACCTTTCCTCTGTCATCAAGTATGGCAAGAATGAAGGCAAGCTGGTGAAGTTGGCATTTTCCAACGACGGCCTCTATGGCATAGATGAGAACGGCAAATTCGTCTCCGGAAAGAGCACAAAGTTCAATACAATTTCAATACAGGATGAGAACGGTCAGAGTCAGTCCGTGGACATCCGGGAATATATTGGCGACCGTAAGTTGGTGGATATTGCCGCCTCCGGCAGCGCCATCGCATTGGTCACCGAGGATGGCGAGCTGATTTGTACCGGAATGAAAGAACCCCAGCCTGTAATCCCTCAGGGAGATACCATTAAGGCAGTTTCCGCTGGTACCCGCCATTTTGCACTGCTTACAGAGAAGGGCAGAGTTTACGCCTGGGGCCAGAATTACCGCAATCAGTGCCAGGTGCCTGAAACCCTCATCGAGGAAGGCGCAGTGGACCAGGTATTCTCCAGCGGCTTCCAGAACTATGCCTTCAAGAATGGCAAGTTAGTAGACAGCTGGGGCCTTAAGGGCTATATAATGGGCACCGACGATATGGGCCGTGATGTCTTTAACCGTATCATGAACGGCGGCAAGATGACCATGACCATCGGCGCTGTGGCAGTTATCGTTTCCACTATAATCGGTATCATCGTGGGATGTATCTCCGGCTACTTTGGAGGCGCTGTGGATATTCTGCTGATGCGTGTTACCGAGATTGCCGGCGCAATTCCCTTCCTGCCCTTTGCTCTTTGCCTGTCCGCTATTCTTCAGGCATCCGACCTGCATGAGGACACCCGTATCTTCATTATTATGGTTATTCTGGGCGTTCTGTCCTGGACCGGACTTGCCAAGCTTATCCGCGGACAGATTCTGGCAGAGAGGGAAAAGGAATTCGTTACCGCTGCCAGGTCCATGGGCGTTAAGGAGAAGCGTATTGCATTTAAGCACATCCTGCCCAACGTTATTTCGGTTATCCTTGTCAGCGTCACCCTGGACTTTGCTTCCTGTATGTTGACCGAGTCCAGCCTTTCCTACCTGGGCTTCGGCGTTCAGCTTCCTCGTCCCACCTGGGGCAATATGCTGGACGGCTCCCGTAACGCCATCGTTATTCAGAACTATTGGTGGAGATGGGTTTTCCCGGCCCTGTTCCTTTCCATCGTGGTTATCTGCATCAATATCATCGGCGACACTTTGCGGGATGTCCTTGATCCTAAATCGGAGGTGGACAAATAATGGCTGAGAATCAGAGACCTTTACTTGAGGTCAAAAACCTAAAGACTTTTTTCAAGACGAGAAACGGCACAGTAAAAGCCGTAAATGATGTGTCCTATTCCATCTACCCCGGAAAGACTCTGGGTATCGTGGGTGAATCCGGTTCCGGCAAGAGCGTTTCCGCTATGAGCGTGCTTCGCCTGCTGGATGCCAACGGCTACATCGCCGGAGGCACCGTCACCTTTGACGGCAAGGATTTGGCCACAGTTACTACCCAGGAAATGTACCACATTCGTGGCAACAGGATTTCTGTAATTTTCCAGGAGCCCATGACCAGCCTTAACCCGGTGTTTACCGTTAAGAAGCAGTTGAGTGAGCCCTTCATGATCCACCAGGGCATGAAGAAGAAGGAAGCGGAGAAGAAATGCATCGAGATGCTGCGGGCTGTCCAGATACCCAATCCTGAGGCTGTGGCTAAGCAGTATCCCCACCAGCTTTCCGGCGGTATGCGCCAGAGAGTTATGATTGCCATGGCCCTGGCCTGCAAGCCGGATATCCTGATTGCCGACGAGCCTACCACCGCCCTGGACGTAACCATTCAGGCACAGATTCTGAAGCTGATGAACGATCTGCAGAGGGATAACGGCACAGCCATTATGTTCATTACCCATGACCTGGGTGTTATCAACGAAATGGCTGACGACGTAGTTGTTATGTACTGCGGTCAGGTGGTGGAGCAGGCTCCCGCAAGAGTAATATTCACCGACTGCCCTCAGAGCCATCCTTATACGGAAGGATTGATGTATTCGATTCCCCGGTTGGATGATGACCGGTCCAAGCTGGATCCTATTCCCGGTGTGGTACCTCATCCTCTGGACCTTCCCAAGGGCTGCAAATTTGCTCCAAGATGCAAATACTGCACCCAGAAGTGCATAGATGAGGAACCTGAATTGATGCAGGTTGCGGAGGGACAGCTGGTTCGCTGCTTCTACCCCAATAAAGAAGAAAGGAAAGGAGCTGAACATGGAAAAATTACTGTCGATTACTAATCTGAAAAAGTATTTCCCTGTGGCAAAGTCCTCAGTCTTCTCCAAGCAGATGTATGTTCGGGCCAATGAGGATATTTCCATTGATATTTACAAGGGAGAGACCTTTGGTCTGGTAGGAGAGTCCGGCTGCGGAAAATCCACTCTGGGCCGTGTGCTTCTCCAGCTGTACGATCAGACTGCAGGCAGCACTATGTACTATGGCAGAACCCTGGACACTGTGGCCCCTGACTACGTTCTGGACACTCTTTCCAATGCCGAGAAGTATATTGCCCGGTATCACAAGGCTCAGGCCCATGCCGAGGAGATGGCGAAAAAGTGTGACGAGCTGGGTGACAAGGCTTCCTTCTTTGATATTCAGGACAAGAATCTTGCCGCCTGTGACGCCAAGACTGCGCTGGACTACACTGCAAAGATCCTGGGAGGATTTATGGTGCGGGACACCGCCAAGGGAGCTTCGCTGCTGCACAATAAGTACAAACTGACCTTCCAGGCCGCCTCATTGGCTGAAAAGGTATATGATGTAGAAATCCAAATTGAGGCTTTGGAAAGCCTGATGGAGGATAACCCCAACAAGGCGGATAGATGCAAGGGCAAGATTGCCAAATTGGAGAAGAAGCGGGACGCCCTTAAGTCTCAGCAGGAGTCCCTGCTGAAGTCTGCAGCAGAGCTCCAGGAGCAGATTGACGCTGCCAAGGCCCCTTATCTCAATGATGAGGAATTTAATAAGTATGAGGCCATGCTGGATAACGGTGTGGACTTGAAGAGGTTGAAGTACAAGGAAATGCGCCTGCTCCGCAAGGATCTGCAGATAATTTTCCAGGATCCCTATTCCTCTCTGAACCCTCGTATGACCGTAGGTCAGATCATTGAGGAAGGCCTCCTTACCCACAAGTTCTTTAAGCCCGGCTCAAAGAAGATGAAGAACTACGTATTCGACATTCTGAACGCCTGCGGCCTCCAGAACTACATGTACAACCGTTACCCCCACCAGTTCTCCGGTGGTCAGAGACAGCGTATCTGTATTGCCCGCTCTCTAGCTGTGAAGCCCAAGTTTGTTGTCTGTGACGAATGCGTTTCCGCTCTGGATGTATCCATTCAGTCTCAGATCATCAACCTGCTGCAGGAGTTGAAGGAACGGGACGGACTGACATATCTGTTCATTTCCCATAACATGTCCGTAGTCCGGTATATTTCCGACCGTATCGGGGTAATGTACTTGGGGAATCTGGTTGAGGTTGCAGAGACGGATATGATCTTCAAGGATCCCCGTCATCCCTATACAGTGGCTCTGCTGTCCTCTATCCCCACAACGGATCCGGACAGCCTCACCAAGGAGAGAATCATCTTGGAGGGCAACATTCCCAGCCCCATCAAGCCACCGTCAGGCTGTAAGTTCCATACCCGGTGCTACATGGCCTGCGATAAGTGCAAGAGGGTGCCTCCGGAACTGCGTGAAGTAGAGCCCGGTCACTATCTGGCCTGCCACTTCCCTGAAAAGAAGGTAGACGAGAACGGCAAGTACCTGTTTGAGCTGCCTCAAATGGAACAGAAATCCAACAGGGGAGAGTAACTGAGCAAAGGAGCATTATGATCTGGAAACGAATCAATGAGAATCTGGACAGACAGAGACAGGCTGAGAAGGCTGAGAAGCCCGAAGAACGGCTTGAGGAAATGGAGAAGCTGGGCGCAAAGGACATTTTTGCAATGCTTATCAGCGCCTTCGTTACAATCTTTCTGCCCTGTCTGCTGGTGCTCGCAGGATTATGTACCCTTGTCATGTTGATCTTTGGATTGTTTTAGGCAACAGAAATTGAATAAATTGTAATACCGGCGGCAGGATCCCATAAGGAACCTGCCGCATTTCTGTACTATAGGTGGATATTGAGTTCTTACGGCAAATCCAATGGCGTTATTCCACTAAACCTCACAGTATTATTCCAAAGGATGATATAATAGTGACTGTCGGGGGAATATATGGAGGCAAGTCCGGATAAGTACCTGAAAACCCTATTGTAGATTAATTAAGGAGCTAGTTTATGAAAAAGACACTTATCGTGGTAGATATGCAAAATGACTTTATTGACATGGCCCTGGGCACCAAGGAGGCTGTGGCCATAGTTCCCAAGGTTAAGGCTAAGATTCGGC
>CAZCOE010000046.1:0-2803 GCA_964500525.1 uncultured Clostridia bacterium
GAAATGAAGCTGTTTTTAGACTGATTTTGTTTTTCCTCGATATCACGCTAAAGTGAGGTTGCCCCTATATCTAGTGTCTCCACATTATTTTTTCCTACAACATCTTGACAATTTCTAAAATCTGCTATAATTGCAATGGTCAATAGACCAGTCTCTATTTTGACACAGATTAAGATAATGAGGAATTAAAATGAAGATCATTAAACGCAACGGCAGCGAAATGCCCTTTGACAGCGGAAAGATCTATTCCGCCATATCCCGTGCCAATGCACAGGTTGATGAATCAGATCGCATCAGCTCCACAGAAATTCAAGCCATTACAGACAAGGTTACAGAATACTGCAAGCAGTTGGACCGTGCCCCCGGTGTGGAAGAGGTACAGGATCGGGTGGAGCACGAGCTCATGGCCCATGGCGCATTTGTGCTGGCCAAGTGCTATATCACCTATCGCTATACCCGTGCCCTGGTTCGCCAGAGCAATACCACGGATGACAAGATTCTCAGCCTCATCGAATATTCCAACGAGGAGGCCAAGCAGGAGAATGCCAACAAGAACCCGGTGATCAACTCCACCCAGCGGGACTACATGGCAGGTGAGGTCTCCAAGGACCTGACCGAACGTCTGCTGCTGCCGGCCGATATCGTAAAGGCCCATCAGGATGGAATCATCCACTTCCATGACATGGACTATTACGCCCAGCATATGCATAACTGCGATCTGGTGAACCTGGAGGACATGCTGCAGAACGGAACCGTCATAACCGGCACCCTGATTGAGAAGCCCCACAGCTTCTCCACAGCCTGCAACATTGCTACCCAGATTATTGCCCAGGTGGCATCCAATCAATACGGTGGTCAGTCAATCTCCCTTACCCATCTGGCGCCTTTTGTCCAGGTGAGCCGTGAGAAGATTCGTCGGGAGTTGGAGGAGGAGTACGCCGCCTGCAATGTAAAAATGGATGAGGCCTCCCTTGCCAAGCTGGTGGAACGGCAGCTCAGGAGCGAGATTAAGCGAGGAGTTCAGACAATTCAATATCAGGTGGTTACCCTGCTGACCACCAACGGACAGGCCCCCTTTGTAACAGTGTTTATGTACCTGGGAGAGGCAAAGAATGAACAGGAACGGAATGACCTGGCCATGATCATTGAGGAGGTCCTGAATCAGCGCTATCAGGGAGTGAAGAACGAACAGGGTGTCTGGATTACCCCTGCCTTCCCCAAGTTGATATATGTACTGGAGGAGGATAACATCCATCCGGGCAGCAAGTACTATGAGCTGACCAAGCTGGCTGCCAAATGCACCGCCAAGCGCATGGTGCCGGACTATATCTCCGAGAAGATTATGAAACAGCTCAAGGGCGACGTATATACCTGTATGGGCTGCCGCAGCTTCCTTACTCCGGACCGTTTTACAGACGCAGGTATTGGCAACATCGCCAATGCCGGAAACTACGAGCCCGGCAAGCACAAATACTACGGGCGTTTCAATCAGGGTGTGGTTACCATTAACCTTGTGGACATTGGCCTTTCCGCCCACGGAGACATGGACGCCTTCTGGCAGATCTTCGACGAGCGCATGGATCTATGCCATCGGGCACTGCGCTGCCGCCACGAGAGGCTGCTGGGAACTCCCTCTGACGTGGCCCCCATCCTATGGCAATACGGAGCCCTGGCCCGACTGGAAAAGGGCGAGGTTATCGATAAGCTGCTCTACGATGGCTACAGCACCATCAGCCTGGGATATGCAGGACTATGGGAATGCGTCCGGTCATTGAACGGCAAGAAGCTCACTGAGCCCGAGGGTGAGGAACTGGGCCTGGCAATTATGCGCAAGCTCAACGAGTATACCGCCAAGTGGAAGGCTGCAGAGAACATCGATTACTCCCTGTACGGCACTCCTCTGGAGAGCACCACCTATCGGTTCGCCAAGTGCCTGCAGAAGCGGTTTGGCGTGATTGAGGGCATTACGGACAAGGGCTATATCACCAATTCCTACCATGTCCATGTAACAGAGCCGATCAACGCCTTTGACAAGATTGCCCTGGAGAGCAGATTCCAGGCCCTGTCTCCCGGAGGCGCCATCAGCTATGTGGAAGTGCCCAACATGAACGACAATCTGGAAGCTGTTATGCAGGTGATGAAGTTCATCTACGACAACATTCTCTATGCCGAGCTCAATACCAAGAGCGACTACTGTCAGGTCTGCGGCTGGGACGGCGAGATTGAGATACAGGAGGACGACGGCAAGCTGGTGTGGACCTGCCCCTGCTGTGGCAACCGGGATCAGAGCAAGATGAACGTAGCCCGGCGTACCTGCGGCTACATCGGCACCCAGTTCTGGAACCAGGGACGTACCCAGGAGATCAAGGAGCGGGTGCTCCATCTGTAAAATATGAATTTCGGAGCCATCAAAAATTGCGATATAGCCAACGGACCTGGAGTACGGGTCAGCCTGTTTGTATCCGGCTGCCGGAATCACTGCCCCGGCTGCTTCCAGCCTGAGACATGGGACTTTGAATACGGCCAGCCCTTTACCCGGGAGACTGAGAGTTACCTGCTGGAGCTTCTCAAGCCCTCATATATCAACGGGTTGACTTTGCTGGGAGGCGATCCCTTTGAGCCGGAGAATCAGCGAGTTCTCCTGCCTTTTCTAAAGGTGGTCAGGCAGACCTATCCCACAAAGGACATATGGGCCTACACCGGCTACACCTGGGAGCAATTGACATCCGGCACCCACCGGACCAGCACAGCCGACACAATCGAGATGCTGCGACAGTTGGATGTTTTGGTGGACGGGCCCTTC
>CAZCOE010000047.1:0-7549 GCA_964500525.1 uncultured Clostridia bacterium
TATGGTCTTTTATTCAGTGAATAGTGATGAGTGATGAGTGAATAACTCTGGTCCCTTCGATCCTATGGTCTTTTATTCAGTGAATAGTGATGAGTGATGAGTGAATAACTCTGGTCCCTTCGATCCTATGGTCTTTATTCAGTGAATAGTGAAGAGTGATGAGTGAATAACTCTGGTCACTATGTTCCTATGGTCTTTTATTCAGTGAATAGTGATGAGTGATGAGTTCTGGTCTCTATGCTCCCATGGTCTTTTTTCAGTGAATAGTGATGAGTGATGAGTGAAAAGTTCTGGTCTCTATGCTCCCATGGTCTTTTATTCAGTGGGTCACAGAGCGAAGCACCGCTTCGCCATTTGATCTCTGGAACATGGGGACCAGAGTTATTCACTATTCACTATTCACTATTCACTTCATAGGAACTATCTTCTCAATCTGATACGGTGTGGTCTGATATACGAAGTAATTCAGCCAGTTAAAGTACAGCAAGTGGGCGTGACTGCGCCAGCGCACAATTGGCGGCTGGGTATCGTCGTCCCGGGGATAGTAGTTCTTGGGTACAGCAATAGGCAGTCCCAGAGCCTTATCCCTGCGGTACTCTCCGTCCAGAGTGTAGGGATCGTATTCGGAGTGACCTGTTATGAACACCTGTCGTCCTCCCTCGGTGGCCATTGCATATATGCCTGCCTCCGGGGATGAGGCCAGAATTTTCAACTTAGGGCATGCCTCCACCGCACTGCGCTCCACAGTGGTGTGTCTGGAATGGGGTGCGTAGAATTCGTCGTCAAATCCCCTCATCAGCATAGAGGAACGCCTCTCCACCACATGGGAAAATACGCCAAACAGCTTGGCTTCCAGAGGAATCTTGGGGATGCCGTAGTGGTAATACAGACCTGCCTGGGCCCCCCAACATATGTGGAAAGTGCTGTGGACATGGGTCTTGCTCCACTCCATAATCTCACACAGTTCCTGCCAATACTCCACCTTCTCGAAATCCAGATGCTCAACAGGCGCTCCGGTAATAACCATACCGTCAAAATACCTGTCCTTCACCTTGTCAAAGGTGGTATAGAACTTGAGCATATGCTCCGGAGAGGTATTCTTGGCCTGGTGGGTGGCTGTCTGCATCAGTTCAAGCTCCACCTGCAGGGGAGTGTTGCTGAGCAGCCTTGCCAGCTGTGTCTCAGTTTCAATCTTGGTAGGCATCAGGTTAAGCACCAAAATCTGCAGGGGGCGCATATCCTGCTGTACCGCTCTGGTTTCGGTCATTATAAAGATGTTCTCGTCAGTGAGCACCTTAGCTGCAGGCAGCTCATTGGGAATCTTGATTGGCATCTGATTAATCCTCCAATGCCTGGGCAATATCCGCAATAAGGTCCTCTGCATCCTCAATACCGCATGAGAACCTTACAAGATCGGGAGATACTCCTGCTGCGGCCAATTCCTCGTCATTCATCTGTCTGTGTGTTGCGCTGGCAGGATGCAGGCAGCAAGTCCTGGCATCTGCAACGTGGGTCTCAATGGCAGCCAATTTAAGCTTGCCCATAAAGGCCTCTGCCGCAGCTCTGCCGCCCTTGACGCCAAAGCTGACTACACCGCATGTGCCTGAAGGCATATACTTCTGTGCCAATTCATATTGGTCATCTCCGGGCAGTCCGGGATATCTGACCCAGGTTACCTTGGGATGATTCTGCAGGAACTTGGCAACCGCAAGGCCGTTGTCACAGTGTCTCTTCATGCGCACATGGAGGCTCTCCATTCCCAGGTTGATGTAGAAGGCGTGCTGAGGTGACTGGATTGCTCCGAAATCCCTCATGAGCTGAACTGTGGCCTTGGTAATATAGGCTCCGCCAATGCCAAATCTCTCTGTATATGTTACGCCGTGGTAGCTGTCGTCGGGGGTGCAGAGTCCGGGGTACTTCTCCGGATACTTTGTCCAATCGAACTTGCCGCTGTCGATAATGGCACCGCCTACGGAGACTCCGTGGCCATCCAGGTACTTGGTGGTGGAATGGGTTACAATATCTGCGCCATGCTCAAAGGGCCTGCAGTTAATAGGTGTGGCAAAGGTGTTGTCCACAATAAGAGGTACCCCATGTCTATGGGCTGCAGATGCAAACTTGTCAAAGTCGAGAACTATCAATGCAGGGTTAGCAATTGTCTCTCCAAACACAGCCTTGGTATTAGGTCTGAACGCTGCGTCCAACTCCTCCTCTGTGCAGTTAGGTGAGACGAAAGTAAAGTCAATGCCCATGCGCTTCATAGTAACTGCAAACAGATTGTATGTGCCTCCGTAGATGCTGGAAGTGCTGACCACATGGTCTCCCACCCCGGCAATATTGAAGACTGCAAAGAAGTTGGCTGCCTGTCCGGAGGATGTGAGCATGCCTGCGGTACCGCCCTCCAGCTCTGTAAGCTTAGCTGCTACATAATCATTGGTTGGGTTCTGCAATCTTGTATAGAAATAGCCGCTGGCCTCCAGGTCAAAGAGCTTGCCCATGTCTGAGCTGGTTGCATATTTAAATGTTGTGCTCTGGTATATTGGAATCTGTCTGGGCTCTCCGTTGCCCGGTGTGTATCCGCCCTGTACGCAGGTAGTGCCGATGCCGCTGTTGTTTGCCATAAAAACCTCCTGGAAGTGGTATATCTGCCACTGATAAAATAAAAGGCGCCCGGTTTAAAACCATAGACACCTGCAAATCGAAATCGCATTAATCTCGAGAACGATTAGTAGGCCGAAATGGGCATCATCATGCTGCACATGTTATACATCATATCAGGCCCTCTCCTCTCGAAATTCGATTATTCAATTCTATTTCACATGCCACTGTTTGTCAATGCTATCGGGGGCTCCGGGCATTCAGTACACTGAGGACCCCCGATTCACAGGGTCGGTCAAATGCGGCTCGATTTCACAAACCGGGTTCCGGAACAGGCCTACTTCTGAATCGCATCCAGGGCCTCCTCAATTGCGTCTGCCAAGGCCTTGGCTGCCAATTGCTGAAAGGCGTCGGAAACCAACAATCCACGCTCGTTTCCGTTGGACAGATACCCTATTTCCGCAATACAGGCAGGCATGTCGGTCCTCCTGATAACTGCCAGATTCGGCCGGGAAATTACGCCTCTGTCCCTGGTGCCCAGCTTTGCAATCAGATTCTTCTGCACTATGGACGCCAGCTCCTCTCCGGTGAGGCTGCAATTCTCAGGGCTGTGGGGATAGTACAGCGTCTCTGTTCCATTGGCAGAAGCGGCGTTTTTGATAGCGTTATGGTGAATGCTGATGAACAACTCCGCATTGGCTTCATTGGCAATATAGGCCCTGTCCTGCAGGGACACAAAGCTGTCATCCTCTCTGGTGAGAACATATGAAATACCTCGTTTCTCCAGTTCTTCCGCCAGATAGAGGGCGATTTTAAGATTCAATTTCTTCTCCTCCACACCATCATAGGTGCTGCCGGAATCCTGTCCACCGTGGCCTGGGTCTATAGCCACCTGAACCTTCTTCTCCGCATCGGCTCCTGCAAATCTCAACACCATGGCAATGCACATTACCAGGGTAAAAACTGCCGCAAAGGGCCACAAAATCACTCTACGTTTGTCCATATATATTCCTCCGCCTGCTTTCTGGTATTGACTCCGTGGAAGGCCTGGTTAATGGCTGCGGATATAACTGCCGACATCTTTTCAATAAGCGCATCCACGTCCTTGGGGGTTACCACCATGTCGCCGATTCTGGGATACAGCACCTCCCGGAACAGGAGCTGTTTCTGATGTGGAGTCAGGTTGTCCAGTAGTCCAAACAGTTCCGGGTCGCCTTCCCTGTGCTCTGCCTTATCCAGCTGCTCTCTCAATCCGGTCACCGTCAGTTCCACCGCATCCACTGCCAGGGTTGCAGCGTCCACTACAGTGGGAACGCCCACGGCAATTACCGGTACTCCCAATGTGTTTTTGGACAACTCCACTCTCCTGTTCCCTACTCCTGACCCGGGGACAATACCACTGTCGCTGAACTGAACGGATCTGCCTAATCTCTCCACACTGCGGGAGGCCAGAGCATCAATTGCCAATACCAGACAAGGCTTCACCATTTCCACCAGGCCCTTGACGGTTTCTGCGGTCTCAATTCCTGTTATGCCCATTACTCCGGGAGCAATGGCACACATGGACCGTAATCCCCGGGTAATTTCCTCGGGAACAGCATCCCACATGTGTCGCGTAACCAACACCTGCTCTGTAACCTTGGTGCCCAGACTATCTGCGGTTACATAACGGTTCCCCAGGCCAAGAACCATTATTGGCGCATCTGTAGGCAAATGCCCTGCCAGTTCCCGTATGCACCGGGCGCACAGATCCACACATGTATCATAGGCTGCTGCCTCGTTGGCAGTACTTGCGTCCAGGGGCATGTCCACCGTCAGGTAGGTTCCCTCAGGCTTCCCCAGAGATTCCGATGCCTCCCGGGATGTGATGTTAACTCTGGTTAGTTTAATTCCATGGGAGTGCAGGGATTCCGAGGTTTCAACTCCCTCTATTTGCTCCTGAACGGCCCCCACACACTCTGCTGCCATGTCCGTTCTGACCTGACACATGGGAGACGTCTCCGAATTACCCAGGTTTCCTGCCCTGGGCACCGGATCTGCATGGAGCCTGCAATACATGGTTTTGTCCGCCGAATCCCCGGTAGGAGCTGTCTCCGGAGTAGGTATGTGTGCCTTGTTTTCTCTATCTGTCATCGCAAATAATCCTGACTTGGTTTTTGTATAGTATTTCCAAAACCACCCCTTCACATAAGCAGAGGCACAGGAAAATAATGGCAACTTTACGCTATGTTCCTTTTAGTGTAAAATTAATCCGACATTTTAACGGACGGAGATTTCTTGAATGTCTGAACGACAGAAGTATATACGCAATTTTTGCATCATCGCACATATCGACCACGGCAAATCCACATTGGCCGACCGGCTTATTGAGTCCACCGGCGTGCTCACAGCCAGAGAGATGGAGGATCAGGTCCTGGACAACATGGACCTGGAGAGGGAGCGGGGCATTACCATCAAGGCCCAATCCGTCCGCATGGTGTACAAGCATTCCGACGGTCACGAATACATCTTTAACTTGATTGACACTCCCGGACACGTGGACTTTAGCTACGAGGTTTCCCGTTCCCTGGCCGCCTGCGAAGGGGCTATTCTTGTGGTTGACGCTGCCCAGGGCGTGGAGGCCCAGACTCTGGCCAATGTGTATCTGGCCATTGACAATGATTTGGAGGTTCTGCCTGTTCTCAACAAGGTGGACCTGCCCAGTGCAGATCCTGAGGCCGTGAGAGCAGAGATTGAGGATGTTATCGGCATCGACGCCTCCATGGCGCCATGCATCTCCGCCAAGAACAAGATTAATATCCAAGAGGTGTTTGACCGCATCGTGGATACTCTGCCCTGTCCCCGGGGAGATGAGGAAGCTCCTCTCAAGGGACTGGTTTTCGACTCATATTACGACAGCTACAAGGGCGTAATTGTCCACACCAGCATCAAGGACGGCTCTGTGAAAACCGGCGACTCCATCAGATTTATGAACTCCGGCTCCGTATACCAGATTACAGAGCTGGGATACTTTAAGCCCGGAGGCTATGTTCCCACCAACGAGCTTATGGCCGGAGACGTGGGATATATTGTTGCCAGCATCAAAAACGTGAGAGACATTACTGTTGGCGATACCATTACCCTTGACAGCAGACCTGCTGCAGAACCACTGCCCGGATATCACGAGGTTCATCCCATGGTATACTGCGGCATTTATCCTCTGGACGGCTCCGAATACGACGAGCTCAAAGAGGCCATGGAAAAGCTGCAGCTGAACGACGCTGCCTTCCACTTCGAGCCTGAGACCTCTGCCGCTTTGGGCTTTGGCTTCCGCTGCGGATTTCTCGGCCTGCTACACATGGAGATTACCCAGGAGCGCCTTGAACGTGAGTACAATATGGATATAATCACCACCGCTCCCAGCGTTATCTACAAGGTGCACAAGACCGACGGTACAGTTATGGACCTGGACAACCCCTCTAACCTGCCCGGTCCCACAGAGATCGAGTACATGGAGGAGCCCATTGTGTCCGCCTCCATCATGACACCCAAGGAGTATGTAGGCAATATTATGAAGCTGGTTCAGGACCGCCGCGGTGTCTACCTGGACATGAAATATCTGGATGTGACCAGGGTTATTCTGGAGTACGAGATTCCACTGAACGAGATCATCTACGACTTCTTCGACTCCCTCAAGAGCCGCACCAAGGGGTATGCCTCCTTTGACTATCGGCTCAAGGGATATGCCCAGTCGGACCTGGTAAAGCTGGACTTCTATATGAATGGAGAAATTGTGGATGCCCTGTCCTTTATCGTGTTCAAGGATAACGCCTATCCCAGGGCCCGCAGATTGGCAGAGCGGCTGAAGGAAGTTATTCCCAGGCAGCAGTTTGAGGTGCCTATTCAGGCATATATCGGCGGCAAGATCATCGCCCGGGAGACTGTCCGTGCCTACCGCAAGGACGTTACCGCCAAGTGCTACGGCGGCGACATTACCCGCAAGAAGAAGCTGCTGGAAAAGCAAAAAGAGGGCAAAAAGCGCATGCGCCAGTTTGGCACCGTGGAGCTCCCCGGCGAGGCGTTCATGGCGGTGCTGAAAATGGGGGACGATTGAGCCCTGACCGCATGAAAACAAGCGGCCGTTTCGTTTCATTCTTGACGAATAATCTTAACAAAAAAGCCTGCCAAATCGACGGTTTGAGGGGGAACGCATGAATATTGTCGACATCGTTATTCTGGTCATTCTGGGCGTCAGCGTGGTGTACGGGCTGTACCGGGGCTTTGTGCACACCATTCTTTCGGTTGCCTGCTGTCTGATTTCCGTTTTGCTGGCCTTTTCCTTTAGCCCCAAGCTGGCCGCCATTGTCAGCGGCAGCCAGGGCGTTTCCTCCTCGCTGGCCACCTATACGGACGCCGTCACCCGGGTGGGCGACTACGATTTGGCCTCCACTCCCGTGGATCAGCTTTCCCAGGGGATTATCGACCAGGTGATGGAAAGCGTGGCGCTGCCCGCGCCCATTGCGGATATTTTGGAAAACAATCTCGTCAATCACGTTTTCTCCGGCACGGGGCTGACCACCGTAAACGATTACGTGTCCAACACCGTGGTGGCCATCGCGGTGAACGTGCTGTGCTTTATCGTGTGCTTTGCAGTGAGCTACCTGTTGCTGTCCGTGGTGGTCAGCCTCATCCAGCACGTTTTCCGTTTGCCGCTTCTCAAGCAATTGGATTGGCTGGCAGGCGGGGCCTTCGGCCTGGTGCGCGGGGCGCTGCTATTGTACGTGCTGTTCCTGCTGGTGCCCATTCTCAGCACGGTTGTCCCGCTGGACGCCTTCAACGAGCTGCTGTCCCAGAGCACGCTGGCCCCGCTGTTTGGCAGCGACGGGTTCTTCGCCGGCGTCATTGCCGGAAAGCTCTAATAAACAACTGCCGCGTTGCCCACCTGGAACGATTCCGGGGCCACGCGGCAGTT
>CAZCOE010000048.1:0-47259 GCA_964500525.1 uncultured Clostridia bacterium
GGTACTTTTGACCGCCCAAAAGTACCGGGAAAAGGCGCCGCTGTTTCGACGCGCGGAGCACGACTTAGGGCGATGCCCTAAGAACCCGAAGCGGTAGCTATGCTCCCATGGGCGGTTATATCGTTTTCACTCTTCGGTCGGTCCAAAAACTTGACAAGTTTCACTCAGGTCCCCTCGTTCCTTTGCTCGAATGGCGAAGCGGGGCTTCGCTTTGCTTCGCAGTGAATAGTGAAGAGTGATGGGTGAAGAGTTTCGGTCCCCTCGTTCCTTTGCTCGAATGGCGAAGCAGAGCTTCGCCAGTGAAAAGTTGTGGAGCGTAAGTTTGTATAGTAAAATTGGACACATGGAAGAGTGAATTATTGTCTTAACCGGGGAGGTACAACCTATGTCTCATGTTTCAGAATCAAACATACGCAAGTCCCTGGAATTTCTCAAGGAGACTCTGGCAGGCGGCAAATACATGCAGGACAATCCCTACGAGCACAGCTATAGGTACGAACACACCACCAGGGTTGCATCCTATGGCAGAGAAATTGCTCGGGCAGAGGGGCTGGATGAGGAGGCATTGGTCATTGGCTGTATTCTCCACGACGTCAGCTATTGCAACACCTATGGAGACCGGGTTCCCTGGAGCCAGCACGGACGAGATGCGGCAGCCATTGCCAGACCTTTTTTGACAAAGCTTGAGGGTTGGAACCCCTCCAGAGTGGAGGAGGTCTGTTACGGCATAGCCATTCATGCAGATGGCAAAGCGGACTTTGACGGCCCAGACACAGTTTTGGCCCGGAGCATTGCGGACTGCGATGAACTGGACGGTTATGACATTTTCAGAGTGTCGGAGAACATTCGCTTCTGGGGATTTTGTGAGATGAGCATTCCCCAGAAACTGGAATTTCTCAACAAGCGCCTGGCGGAATGCAAGGGTTGGCAGACCCTGGAACGGGCGACTCCCACCGCAACCAGGCTGATGCGTCAGAGAATGGCCTTGAGAGAACAGGTTTATACTGGTATGATAGAGCAGTTCACCAGAGGAATGGATTTTGACCTGGGGTACTGCGATGGACTATTTAATATCTGAATCGAGGAGAATAAATGACAGAACAGATAGTAACTTGGCTGGCAGAGCGTCTGGGGGGATCTGCACCGGAGCTGATTATAGTAGCATTGGTCAGCATGCTGCCCATTTTGGAACTGCGTGGAGGATTTATTGCAGCGGCCCTTCTTGGTGTTGACCTGTGGATTGCCATACCGGTTTGCATTTTGGCAAATCTGTTGCCTATACCCTTTATTCTGTGGCTGCTGACACCTATATTCAACTGGTTCAAGGCCCACTCCAAGTTCCTGGGAAATATAGCTCGCAAGCTGGAGGAGAAGGCCTACAAGAACGCAGATAGAGTACAGAAGTACGAGTTCTGGGGCATGGTTCTGTTTGTGGGTATTCCACTGCCGGGAACAGGAGCATGGACTGGATCCCTGATTGCCAGTGTGCTGAACATGCCTAAGCGCAAGGCATTGCCGGCAATCCTTATTGGACTGATTCTGGCTACAGTTATAATGTGTACTGTTACCTACGGAATTCCGGCGCTGGTATCACTTATTGGCGCATAACAAAATAAACCCATTTGGGAGGTTAGTATGATTGCAATTGGAAATGATCACGCAGCAGTAGAACTCAAGGAATATGTTGTGACCCTGCTCAAGGACATGGGATACCAGGTCAAGGATTTTGGCTGCGGAGCCGGAGAGAAGTGTGACTACCCGGACAAGGCAAAGGAGGTTGCGGAGGCTGTTGCCGGTGGAGAGTGCGAAAAGGGCATCCTGATTTGCGGAACAGGCATTGGAATGTCCATTGCAGCCAACAAGGTCAAGGGCATCAGAGCGGCGGTTTGCTCAGACGAATTCAGCGCCAGAATGTGCGCAGCCCATAACAATGCAAATATCCTTTGCTTCGGCCAGAGGGTTGTGGGCATTGGCACTGCGGAGAATTTGGTGAGAGCATGGCTGGGTACTGAATTCGAGGGCGGCAGACACCAGGGCAGAGTAGACAAGATAATGGCCCTGGAGGACTGATATCCGGCCACAGTGAATAGCAATCCAAGAGTTCCTGAGATATCGGGGGCTCTCTTTTTGCACCTTCTTTTCCATTTTGCTATAATGTGGGAACAAGTAACAAACCATAGTTCAAAAGCAAAGTTTCATTTGAACTGGCAGAACCCTTAAAATCATATAAGGAGAATCAAATATGAAGAAAATATTATCTGCCTTTCTTGCCATTGCTATTGTTTTTACACTAGTGGGTTGTTCGCCTGACAATCCGGATAGGGATACAAATAACCACAAGGAATCGACCTCCGACAAAACTCAGGATAAAACCCAGAGTGTTACCCAGGACGTAACCGATGATAAAACCCAGGACGTAACCGATGACAAGACCCAGGACGTAACCGAAGAAACAGTTATCACCAGAGGTAAAATTCAGGGCGATGTGTACAAGAATGAGATTCTGGGTTATGAGTTCACAAGGCCTGAATCCTGGATATTTGCCACGGACGAGGAAATAGCTTCTGTATTACGTGTGGGCGCAGAGGCACTTAAGGAAGATAAATATGCGGAGGCACTTGAGAACAATGCTGCCCTGTACGATATGATGGTAGTGGACGGCGCTACCAGAAGCAGTATAAGCATAGGATATGAGAATCTTGCCAAATCCCTTGCCACAAACATTACAGAACAGCAGTACGTAGAGGCAGTAAAACGGCAGCTGGAGGCCATTGAGGAAGTTGAGTATACCTTCGCCGACGACTTTGAGACTGTAAAAATCGGAGATACAGAGTTCACCAGATGGAGCTGCTCTCCCACTACCAGCGGTGTTACTATGACTCAGGTCTATTACCTGCACAAAGTAGATGGATACATGAGTTTTATAATTGCTACACTCTTGGGTGATTATACAATATCTGACATCGAGGCAATGTTTAATTAACAAGCCACGGAGCATTCCTATGGGGTGCTCTTTTTTTGCCCTTGGGTGACTTTTTTTGCAAAACAAAAGGCTCCGTTCCTAAGAACGAAGCCTTGGCGCGCCCAGCAGAGATCGAATCCACAACCTTTTGGTCCGTAGCCAAACGCTCTATCCAGTTGAGCTATGGGCGCATATACAGTCCAATGGCAATTGAACGGACACCATTATACAGCAGCGTTTTTCCGAATGCAAGAGGGAACATTTTGCGTCTCAATTACAAAGGAGCCTTGGAAGATCCATCCAAAGCTCCATTATTGTAGTATGTTGTCGGTTAAGGTCAGATGTCCACACTGCCCTCAAATGATGTTACTGCAGGGCCTGTCATGGTAACGTTCCAATGTTGGTCTACCTTGATCTGCAACTGACCGTACTTCATGCGTATGTGGCATGTCTGATCGGGAGAAATCATTCCTCTCAATCTGGCTGCCACTGCCACTGCACAGGCTCCTGTGCCGCAGGCCATGGTTTCTCCGCTGCCTCGCTCCCATACCCGCATGTCAAACACGCCGGGGGCAGCGCAGTTGACAAACTCCGCATTAACGCCCTGGGGCCAGGTGCTGTGATGCTCAAAGGCTGGTCCTACAACATCAAGAGGGAATTCGTCCACAGGTTCCTGGATGAAGTTGACGCAATGGGGATTTCCCATGTTGACGGAGACGCCCTGATATTCCCGCCCGCATATGTTGAGACACAGCTCTGTGGCCTGAGCTCTGCCCATGTCCACGGTAACCATATCCACCAGACCGTCTGTTCCCTGGTGGAGAACCAGGCGTTTGACGCCGGACAGTGTTTCAATACTGAGATTTAACTTGGGACTCAGGCCCTTGTCGTGTATGAATTTGCCAACGCACCGGATGCCGTTGCCGCACATGGCGCCTTCGCTGCCGTCTGCGTTGAACATGCGCATGGCAAAGTCCGCACAGTCGGAGGAGCAAATGAGAATCAACCCATCTGAGCCTACAGCAGTATGCCTTGGACTGACCTGTCTGGCTACCTCCGCCGGATCAAAGGGCAGCTCTCCATTGCTGTATTGGGAGCAGTCCACATAGAGATAGTCGTTTCCCAGGCCGTGCATTTTGGTGAATTGGAGAGTCATCAGACCAACCCCCTGACCTGCATATGGTGGACGATCAGATCGGCAGCCTCCTGGTAGGAAATGCGGCCGGTGTTGATGACCAGGTCGTAGTTGCGGGGGTCTGTCCACTCGCAGCCTGTGTAGTATCTGTGATATTCGGATCTGTACTTGTTCAGCTTGGTGCAGCGCTCCTCGGCCTCTCTGAAACTGACAGAGGTGCGGTCTGCCTCGTGCTTAATGCAGGACTCGTTGTCGGAGCAGATAAAGACTCTCTCCACCCCGGGCAGGTCCTTGAGAATAAAGTCAGAGCATCTGCCTATGACTACATAGGACTCCTGCTGTGCCAGCTCTCTCAGAATCTTGGCCTGATAGTTAAACAGGTTGCGGTTGGATGTGAAATCGTCGCTCTCAGGAGGGATAATCTCCCCCTTGTAAATCTGTCTGGAGACCTTGTATATCAGGCTGCTCTTGAGTCTCTCATCAGCCTGTGCAAATAATTCCTCGCTAATGCCGCTCTCGTCTGAAGCCAGGCGCAGCAGCTTCTTGTCATAGAAGTCCACGCCAAGTTTTTCTGCAACCAGCTTGCCCACAGAGGAGCCGCCGCTGCCACAGTATCTGCCTATCGTTACCACAAAATTGCTCATAGAAAAACCTCCATTCCATCGGGTAATATTGTGTTTACATAGAAATTTTACAATAATGGCGAGTCTAATTCAAATCTCTTGCACAACATCCGTGTTTTGCCGATAATGAAAATATAGAACTTTTAGGGGGACAGCACTATTATGTTTAAGATTATGGTGGTCGAGGACGACAAAAACGCCGGCAGGCTGATGAAAACAGTCCTGGAACAGAACGGCTACAGTGTGGTGATGGCCACAGATGGACAGGAAGCGCTGGATGTAATGGATCGGGTCAAGATCGACCTGATTATCCTGGACCTGATGCTGCCTGTAATGGGTGGATACGAATTCCTGGACACAATTCGCAGTCAGGGATGCGACGTGCCGGTTATGATTGTTACTGCCAAGCAACTCCCTGTGGATAGGAAGATCGGCTTTCGACTGGGTACCGACGACTTTATGGTCAAGCCGGTGGACGAGGAGGAATTGCTGCTCCGTATCAAGGCCTTGCTCCGCCGTGCCCGTATCTCCAATGAACACAAGCTTGTGCTGGGGAACACGGTACTGGACTATGATTCCTATACTGTGGACAGCAACGGTGTGCGGTACGCCCTGCCCGGCAAGGAGTTTCTGCTGATATTCAAGCTGCTGTCCTATCCCGACAAGATTTTCACCCGCCGACAGCTGCTGGACGAGCTGTGGGATATGGAGACAGATACCACAGAGCGCACGGTGGATGTGCACGTCAATCGACTGAGAGACAAGTTCAAGGACAATCCGGATTTTGAAATAGTTACAGTCCGCGGCCTGGGATACAAGGCCATCCCCAGGAATCATGAATAGAAACATCTCAATCAGACTCCGAGTCATTATCTACCTGGCATTTACCATAACTTCCACAGGATTTCTTACCGCCCTGGCCACAGCTGGCCTATATAAGTTGGGCCTGATCGGGCCGGTGTTTCGCACTCCCGGAGGAACCATATGGATATTGCTCACAGTCAATACACTGGTGGCTGTTGTTGCCTCATCTGTAGTTATCCGATGGGTGCTGGAGCCTATCAAGGACCTGTCTCAGGCCATGGACAAGGTCAAGGAGGGGGATTTCTCTGTGCGCATTAAGCAGGACCCCGGCGACAAAGGCGAATTGGCGGAACTGGAGAAGAACTTCAACAGCATGGTGGAGGAATTAGACGGTACCGAGGTACTGCGCAGTGACTTCATAAACGACTTTTCCCACGAATTCAAGACACCCATCGTGTCTATCCGAGGCTTTGCCAGACAATTGCAGCGACCGGATATTTCGGTAGAGGATCGGATGGAATATGCCCGGATTATTGCGGAGGAGTCGGATCGGCTGACTAACATGGCAACCAACATCCTGATGCTGAACAAGGTGGACAATCAGCACATAGTTACGAATAAAACCACATTCTCACTGTCAGAACAGCTGCGCAATTCCCTGCTGTTGTTCGAGAAACAGTGGTCGGACAAGGATTTGGAGCTGGTTGTGGATATTGACGAGGTCACTTATACCAGCGAAGAGGGACTGCTGTCCAATGTATGGAATAACCTGATCTCCAATGCCATCAAGTTCTCAAACCCGGGAGGCAAATTGTCTGTATCCTGTGACATTCAGGGCTCCAACGTGGTGGTTTCGGTGGCAGATACCGGGGAGGGTATGGATCCGGTTACTGCAGATCATATATTTGAGAAATTCTATCAGGGAGATTCATCCCACAGCAGAGAGGGGAACGGTCTGGGACTTCCCCTGGCCCAGCGCATAGTAACTCTCTGTGGGGGCACCATCTCTGTGGAGACAGCACCGGGTCAGGGCAGCACCTTTACAGTGCGTCTCCCCATTACGGACATAACAGTTTAATGGAGCATTTGTTCTTCAATGGTATATACAACAACGGCAAATATGATATATAATTTTTCCCAGCCTATATATACCGGAGGAACTATGAAACGTATTATTGCCCTAGTACTTGCATTTGTTATGCTTGCAGTCTGCAGCGGCTGCTCAGGAGAATCTGCCAAGCAGGTGGACATTCACCAACTGCTGGACCAAATTGCCGATGCCTACGAGGACATGGACTGGGACACGTTCAGCTTCTACTACAGCGACGAAACCGATGAGGAGTACGTCCTGGAGGGTTGGTATGCCTCCGTCTTGTTTACAGATGGAATGGAGCAGGAGGATGTTCTCGACGGATACGAGTATTCCTTTGTGGTCTCCGGAGGCAAGCAGGTCACCGAGATTATGATTCTCAAGGGACCCGACAAGGCGGCTACCAAGGCATTGCTGGAGCAGCGCCTGGAGGTGAAGCAGGACCCGACTCTGGAGGTATATATGCCTGAGGAGGCACAGTATCTCAAGGATTCGGAGATTGTATTCCATGGCGATTACGGCATTCTGATTACATCCTATGACAATAGCATAGCCAAAGGCATCATCGATGCAGCCTTTGCTGAATAGGAGGACACATGAGGACCAGGATTATCTGTCTGCTGGCATTGCTGGGTTTGGCCCTGTGCCTTACAGCCTGCGGAGGGGACGTGACCAACACAACTGACGGAACTCCCACTCCCAATACAACAGGGGGCGCAACCACAGACGCTGCACAGGGAGAATCAACAGCCACTCCAAGTCCCACAGAGCCTCCATACGTGGGAGGCCCATCGGATGTTCCTAGGGTTATGGTGAACAAGCTGATTGCCTATGACCAATACTTCGTCAGCGGATATTGCGGACAAGGCGCCACAGTTACTGCAGCAGGGGGCGAGGAGTCAGTAACAGTCAATTCGGATAACGGTTGCTTTGCATTGGTAGTACCTGTGAAGTCCGGAGTAGAGTACCAATTGTCAATAACAGCCACAGACCCCGGCAAAGACCCCTCTCAGGCTGTTGCCCTGCAGGCGGCCGGCGGATCCAAGGGCGTGGAATATATTCCGGACTATGGAGACACGTCAGTTGTCCTGGGCAATGGATATCAATGCTACTTCCAGGCATGCATCAATGACTATATGGGCAAGAACATAATCAGCCAGTCCGCAGCCACCAAGCTGACCAATGCAGTTGCCAATAAAATAGCCAAGATTTCTGCCAAGGTTATCATGGTTGTGGTCCCGGATCCATCTACCGTATACAGTGAGAACGTTCCATCCAAGTATACACCTGCTGATGAGACATTCAGAGAGCAGTTTGACGCAGCGGTTGCAGCAGGCGGCATGACGGTATTGGATCTGACAGATGTTCTCACAGCACACAAGTACGACGAATTCAAAATCTATCAGAAAACCGACTCCCACTGGTCACAGTACGGCGCATATCTGGGGTATTGCGAAATTATGAATCTGATTGCCAAGGACTTCCCGGATGCGGCACCTCGCACCAACGGGGAGATAACCTTTGAGAACAGATGGGTGCTGGGAGGCGACATGGCCTACTATCTGGATATTATGGCAAATGACTTTGAACACTGGACTGTAGGCTCCAACAAGCCCTATGACAGCATTGCCAAGTACAACCTGATGCCGGAGTTTACCAACTTCGCCAAGTACAACATGGATATGCCCACCAAATCCACACTGTATTGGGACAACTCCTGCAGGAGCTATTTTGACGAAGTATCGGATAAGCACACTGTCACCAACAACAAAGCAAAGGGCAATCTGCCCACGGCATATGTTTTGAGGGACTCCTTCTCAAACCAGATGTACGACATGCTCAACGAGAGATTCTCCAAGATAAGATATGCCAGCCTCTGGTCCTACGGCATTAATACAAGAACCATCAACAAGGAAAAACCGGACTATGTAATCATCATCTGCAACGAGAGAGTTCTGGGCGATGTGGTATATCAGTTCAGTTCCAAGTGAGGCGAAGCCAGCGAAGCATAGATGCTTCGCAGTGAATGGTGAATAGTGAAGAGTGAAGAGTTTCTTCCCATGTTCCAGAGATCGAAGGATAAAGCGGGGCACGGGCGAGGCAAAGCCTCCCAGTGAATAGTGAATAGTGAAGAGTGAAGAGTTCTGGTCCCCATGATCCAGAGATCGAATGATGAAGCAGTGCCCTAAGAACCCGAAGAGGAGTGTTCCCCAGCGAAGCATAGCTTCGCAGTGAATGGGGGAGTAGTGAAGAGTGAAAAACTCAGGTCCCTATGCTCCCATGATCGATGGGTCATATTTACGAAAAAACGCTTCAAAAGAGAACAAAAAAGCCCTTGAGCACCTTGACCTCCAGGGCAAAATGAAATAGAATTTGCTCTAATTGGATTTGTTTTACCAACAGGAGGATTTACCATGATTATTGCAGCAGTAGGCAAGAACGCCACCGGCAAAGACTATTTTTTGGAGTACATAGCTAAACAGCACAACTTGCCCATGTTCTCCGTGGGAGACATCGTCAGAGAGCTGGCTGCCAAGGATGGCCTGGAGCTTACCAGAGACAACCTGCATGCCACATCTGCCAAGTACATGACTGCATATGGTCAGGACTTCTTCCCCAAGCAGCTGATTAAGAAAATTCAGGAGTCCAACATGGAGACCGTTTTGGTTTCCGGCATCCGCCCCTATTCCGACGTGGTAACCTTCAAGGAGGCCTTCGGTGACGACTTTGTACTTATCGACGTGAGGATTTCCTCGGATGAGGAGAGATACAGGAGAATGCAGGTCCGCGCATCGGCCCGGGATCCCCAGACATATGAGCAATTCCAGACACAGGACAGAGATGAAGAGGAGCAGTTCCACACATCTCAGACAGAGGCCATGGCCGACTACGTCATCTACAACGACGGCAGCGCCGACGAGTACCTGGCTCAGGCTGAGAAGTTCTACCAGGAGCATATCAAGAAGTAACGGTCCCTGCCCATATTTCATAGAATCAAAACAAAATCCGCTCCCTGATATAATGAGGAACGGATTTTTTATGTATCGATGTGAGGAAAATTCGGCCTTAGTAACGCACGTTGGCAGGCATACGGATGGTGGCGGGGATGCCAATGGCGGTAGCTCCCGGAGGAACGTCCCTGACAACCACAGCCCCTGCAGCAATCTTGGCACCGCTGCCAATGGTTACGGAACCCAGTATTTTAGCTCCGGCGCCTACCATAATGTTGTCTCCCAATGTGGGATGACGCTTGCCCTTTTCCTTGCCTGTGCCTCCCAGGGTGGCACCCTGGTAAATGACGCAATTGTTGCCGATAATGGTGGTCTCACCGATAACCACTCCGGTGCCGTGGTCTATAAACAGACAGTCGCCAATCTGGGCACCCGGGTGAATCTCCACGCCGGTAAGGCGCTTGGTCCGCTCGGACAGGTACCGGGCCAGAAATGTGTGCTTGTGCTTGAACAGCCAATGTGAAACCCGGTGCCGCCTCACAGCCCTATAGCCGGGATACAGCATGAGTATCTCAGGGGCGCTGCCTGCAGCAGGGTCGTTGGCTCGTATAAATGCTATTTCTCTCTTTAATCTGTCGAACATTGTGGTCTCCCAGAGGTGTTATCTTATGGTATGTGGTCCCTAGAGTAAGTGTTAATCCGTCCTGCACTATGCCCAAGGGCAACAGGACAGATATCGGTCGCCGGAGTCCGGCAATATAACTACCACTGTTCCATTCCGCAAATCCGGGTCCCCAGCCATAGCCAGCGCTGCGGAAAGTGCGGCGCCGGAAGAAATACCTGCGAATATTCCCTCACATGTGCACAGCTCCCTGGTCAGCTCCATAGATTCCTGATCTGTGGCTGTAGTTATGTAATCTATTACTGTTTTATCCAGTATTTCCGGAACAAAGTTGGCTCCAATACCCTGTATGCCGTGGGCGCCTGCCCAACCCTGGGTCAGCAGGGGAGATGACGCAGGCTCAACGCCTACAATCCGCACCTGGGGCCGGCGGCTCTTGAGATAGCGGCCCACGCCACTGATGGTGCCGCCTGTGCCGATGCCGGCTACGCAGGCATCCACGCTGCCCCCGGTCTGCTCAAATATTTCCGGACCGGTGGTCAGCATATGGGCCGCCACGTTGGCAGGGTTGGTGAACTGTCCTGCCAACACGCAGCCGACGTTGTCGGCTACGTATTGCTGCGCCCTGGCTACTGCTCCGGCCATACCCTCTGAGCCGGGGGTAAGTACCACCTCAGCGCCGTATGCAGCTATCAGGTTGCGGCGCTCCGCAGACATTGTGTCGGGCATGAATATTCGGGCCCGATAGCCCCAGGCCGCAGCAACGGCGGCCAGGCCGATGCCGGTGTTGCCCGAGGTGGGCTCTACGATGGTGCCGCCGGGCAACAGTCGGCCCGTGTCTATGGCGTCCAATACTATCTGACGGGCAACCCGGTCCTTGGCGCTGCCCGTGGGGTTGCACATTTCCAGCTTTGCAAACAGCTTGAAATTGAGGCCATATTTGGTCTCAATGTTGCTAAGGCGCACCAAAGGTGTGTTCCCGATCAGTTCAACTATGGATTTGGCCATAAATTGCGGCTTCCAATCTCTGTAAATGTTTTGCAGTTATTATATTCTGCGGTAGATGCCATTGCAACCGCAGCAGCCATTACAGAAACAGCCTGCCAGGTTAAGTAGGGCATTAATGAGGATAAGTCGCACACAGAAATTATTCAATATTCCCGGACGGGAATATGTGCTGCCTGTAGAGGTATATCTGGTGCCGGTTCTATATAGGGATTCGGAGAATTCCGCATAGGTTGTATTTGAGGGCTCTGCGTCCACTGCAGCCTTGGCCATTTCCCGGGCCTTGGACATATTGCCCATGCCGGTATAGGCCAGAGCGCACAGATAGTACCACCTGGCGGAGCGGTCTGAGCTTTGAGACAGGCTGTACAGGGCGTCCTGGAATCTGCGCTGGTTAATATAGTCCACAGCCTCCGACATGTATCGGTCGTCGGAACTGCTGTGCTCCGGATGCAGGTTGTAGTTGTTGTAGCCACTGGAGCTGTAGAAGCCAAAGGGGCCGTAGTAGGTATATGTGTATCTTTCGGAGTTGTTGTATCCTCCGGAGCTGCTGTATCCTCCCGGATTGCTGTATCCGCCGTAGGTGCCATAGGGGTTGCTGCCATAGGTGCCGTAGGGGTTGCTGCCCTGAGAACCGTTGGGATTATAGGATGCCTTGCCCTGCCTGATGTCCATAATCAGGTTATAGGCCTGCTGAATCTCTACGAATTTGGCCTGTATTTCCTCTATATTCGGGGCACCGATGTTCATGTCGGGATGGTACTTCTTGGCCAGGGTTTTGTAGGCCTTCTTCACCTCTTCGTCGGATGCGTTGGGGGATACTCCCAGAATCTTGTAGGGATCGTTCATCAGCGAACCTCCTTGTCCTTGCCCTTGGCGGCCTCGTGTTCACGACGGGCATTAATCTGATCATAGCGAATCCACACTCCTGAGTAAAGTATATTCCGCAATATGTCGGAATACTCCACCAGAGGCAGCCGTTCAAAGGCAGCTGCGCATTCTGCCAGATCTGCTGTGAGTATGGCGGTTGCCTTGTCCCGGAAGGTATCAGGATCGTAGTCCCGGGCAAAGGGGTTGTAGTTGCCCTTGCGCAGGTCCTTGTCAATATCGTCGTAGGCGTCCATCAGGTATACGTACTTGCCCAGGTAATTGCCCATGGCCCGCAGTGTGGGAGCCCATTCGTCCTCCCGATAGACCATCAGCTCTGCCATCATGGTGCCGGTAAGGGAGGCAACAGACTCAGGGTCTTGGCTGCCATCGGACTCCAATTTGCCCAGGTTGGCGATATAGTCCCGGACGGCTTGTCCCTGTCTGGGCCATTTCTCTGTAACTGCGGCAGCCTTGCGGGCCAACAAGCCGCTCTCCATCCTGTAGATGATGCTGTGTTCGTCCTGCCAATGATCTCTGCATTGGTAATAGGCCAACAGAATAGTCATGTCAGCAGCGTAGTCCACGTATTTGTTAAGGGATCTCTGGGGGGATTTCACCGGGTGCAGCAGGCAGCGCTTGTCCACAGGAGGTGTTTCCTCGTCGTACAAGTCAGTAAGCAGCATGGCCACAAACACCATGTCGTAGTTCAGAGTAACCTTGCCGGACAGGCCGTAGCGCTTGCCCAGTGAGGAGCAGATGCCGCAATAGTAACTGCGGTACATATTGTAGTCCTTGATCTTTAACTCGGACTCATTTACAACAACGTATCCAAACATATTCTTAAGTTTTTGCGTCAAAGGAGTGACCGCACTGACGGCAGTGAACCTTGACCTTGCCCTTTCCTCTGGGAATGCGGAGCATGTTCTTGCATCCGGGGCAGCGGAAGAAGCGATATTCCTTGCGCTGTCTGAACATCTCCCTGCGTCCGGCAAAGGAGCGCTTGACCTTCTGTGCCCAGTTCCAATATGCGTAGTTTTCAGCTGCTCTCTTGGAAGTGTTGCGGGAGAAAATGCGAAATGTGTACCAAATGAACATGCCCCATACCAAAAGGGCCATGACAATATCAAATATTGGTCCAAAGGGCAGGAGGATCTGCAGGACAATCAGGACTATGATGGCAATCATCAAGGTCTTGTTGAGCAAATCATTGCCGCCGTATCTGCCGGCCATAAAGCGAGCGAGCTTTTCTCTCATGTAAAACACCTCTTGAGTAGTATATAGATTGTATATTCCTATGCAGTTGAGGTCAAGAAGGCCTCTTTGGACACAAATATACAATTCTCGTTTAAACTGAATGCTAACACATTGATAATATGATTATTATCCGGAGCAAATGCTCATAATCCGATAAACGGGCTGTGAAAGTTCTGCGGGCACAGGTCATGGATACATATCACTCTTCACTAAAGTCGGGGGCTGTTATATAATTGCCCTGTGGCAATATCCTTATAAGAGGTTTTATTTAATGAAAAAGGAATCTGTAGACAAGATAATTCACGTTGCCGGCTTGCCGTTTAAGGGAGCCATTCACGTGCTGTGGGTCACATTCAAGGCCCTGGTGTTGGTGGTGATGTTGTGCGGCGTTGTGGGTGGAGGATTGATTTTGGGCGCTGTTGCAGCATATGTAAACAACGCTTCGGAGCTCACCTCCGACGACTTTATTATCGAGAGCCAGGTTTCATATATCTATGACGACCATGGGCAGATTATCCATACCATGAACGGATCCGCCAACCGACTGGTGGTGGACTATGAGGATGTGCCTAAGGACCTGATCAATGCCTTTATCGCCATCGAGGACCAGCGCTTCTGGAGCCACAATGGCGTGGACCTTAAGAGAACATTGGCTGCAGGACTCAGCTATATCGTAACCATGGGCAACTCCTCCTTTGGCGGGTCTACCATTACCCAGCAGCTTATCAAGAACATCTCCGGCAATTGGGAGAACTCAATACAGCGCAAAATTCAGGAACAGTATATGGCCCTTTCCCTGGAGAAACAGATGACCAAGGCCCAGATTATTACATCCTACATGAATGTTATATACATGGGCTCCAATATATACGGTGTTGAGGCCGCATCCCGGTACTACTTTGGCAAGAGCGTGGGAGAGCTGTCCCTGGCAGAGTGTGCATCTCTGGCGGGTATAACCAATTCTCCGGGAAAATATGCTCCTGTCGGACCTATTACCAGAGGATACAACAAGGAACGCCAGGAGATAGTTCTGGCAGAGATGCTGCGCCAGGGCTTGATTTCCAAGGCCCAGTATGACCAGGCTATTGCAGAGGAATTGCAATATATCCTGCTGGAGGAGGTAGAGGAGGAGAAGGTAGACGACGTCCAGAGCTGGTTTGTAGACGCTGTTATCTATGAGGCAATCTACGACCTGATGGAGCTCAAGGACTGGAGCTATTCCAGGGCATCCCTGGCTGTATATAACGGCGGCATGCATATCTACTCCACCCAGAGCACAGAGATTCAGAATGCAATGACCGGTGTGTTCACCGACCCCAAGGTGTTCCCAATGAACGCAGGTATTGTGAACAGAGACCTGATGGGTCAGGCAGCCATGGTGATTCTGGATCCCTACACCGGATACGTCAAGGGCGTGTACAGCGGGTATGGAGAGAAGGACGAGAACATGGGTCTTAACCTGGCTACCAGCATTTACAGGCAGCCCGGCTCTACCTGGAAGCCTATCGGAGTCTACGCTCCCCTGTTGGATGCAGGTGTAATCACTGCCGGCACAGTTATCGACGATGCCCCATCCTATCTGAATAATGCGACGCCGGATTCCATTTATCCCAGCAACTACGACTCCGGAGACTACCACGGACTCACAACTATTCATGATGCAGTTATGTACTCCATAAATGTTGTGGCTGCCAAGTCCTATATGATGAGTCCTCCTACGGTGTATCCATATATTGACAAAATGGGACTTAACAGGGACGACGAGGTGTATGTTTCCTACGCCTTGGGTGGACTGAATGTGGGCACCAACCCGCTGCAGATGGCGGGGGCCTATGCCACGTTCGTAAATGACGGCGTCTGGATCGAACCCACCTTCTACACCATGATTCTGGACAGCGAGGGAAAACCTGTAGTGGAGAAATCCGAGCAGAAGAGAAATGTTGTGTTCTCCGAGGAGACCGCATTCATCATGACGGATATCATGTCCGACGTCAGCAGCCCCAACGGTACTGCATCTGACTATGGACACGTGTACAACGCCAGTGGAGAGAAGATTCCCACCGCAGGCAAGACCGGTACCTCCAGTGGATGGAAGGACAAATGGTTCCTGTGCTACACACCCTACTATGTGGGCGCTGTGTGGTATGGCTACACCCAGAACACCACAATCCCCGGCAGCGAGTACGGCATGGCCAAGCTGGTGTGGAGCAAGGTAATGAATGCTATTCACAAGGACCTGGCGGTTAAGAGTTTTGACGAGGCCACAGATCAGGTGGTATCGGCTCAGATATGCAAATGCTCAGGCAAATTGGTGTCCGACCTGTGCAAACAGGATCCCCGAGGCACTTCCATATTCACCACAGAATATTACATTAAGGGCACTGAACCCACCGAGGTATGTGATGCTCACGTGGAGTGTGCCGTGTGTTCCACATCGGGACAGTTGGCAACCGCTGCCTGCCCCTCCAAGAAGTTCAAGGTCTATATTGTGAGAGATACAGTGAAGCCGGGAGATTCCAAGCCCTACGACTATTGGTATAGGGTTCCCGAGAAACAGTGCACCACCCATAGTGCCGGCAGCACTTCTCGCTGAGAAACCGGGAGGACATATGTTTTTTCTGCTGGTTTTCTTGCTGTCCGGTGTGGCAATTGCAAACACTGTACTGGACGATAAACAGGGCCTGGTGAACAGAATCTGGATAGGCCTGGTGTTTGGCTGCCTGGAGCTTATGTGGCTGCCGGCCGGGTTTTCCCTGATTACAGGCAGATTCTCCCTGACAGAGCAGTGGTTGGCTCTGGGAACAGCAATATTGGCAGGGAGCGCATGTGTTGCATGGGAGATTTTCAAGCAGTATAGGCCCATGCCACTGTCGGATCAGCCGGAAGTATCCCCCAAACCTCTGTTGGACAAATGGGACATAGTGGGTCTGGTTATCGCATTGGCGATTACCGGACTGTGTACATATCTGCTGCACACCCACGTTATCCGGGCAGCTGCAGATGGCTCTCTTCACGTGGGACAGTCCACCTATGGGGACTTGAACATGCACCTGGGCATGGTGGAGAACCTGTTCGTCCAGGGACAGTTCCCTCCTGAGTACAACATCCTGCCGGGACAGACTATCAACTACCCATTCCTGGTCAACGCAGCATCCGCCACCCTTAGGTTCGGAGGACTGTCACTGAGAATGGCCGTTATCCTGCCCAGTGTGGTCATGATCTTCTGCATCGTCCTGGGATTCTACGCATTTGCCGCAAAACTGACCCGCAAGGGCGCTGCCTCGGTGCTGGCTACCACCTTGTTTTTCTTAAATGGCGGATTCGGCTTTGCCTATTTCCTGGACAAAATCCGCAGCAATCCTGAGAATTTCAAAAGAATATTCACTGCGTTTTACGAGACTCCCACTAATTACACAGCTGTGGGAAACGTGAAGTGGGTAAATGTAATATGCGACATGATTATTCCCCAGCGTACAACCATGGCCGGCTGGTGCGTGGTGCTGGCAGCTCTGTGGATGTTAGTCCATGTTGCCCGGATGATTACTGCCCGGGAGGAGGACAGTACCAAGTTCGACTATAGATACTTCGCACTGCTGGGAGTGATTGGAGGCCTGATGCCTATGGTCCACACCCACTCTTTCTTTGCATTGGGCATGATCTCCGCCGGGGTATTCTTCGCATGTCTCCCCGGAGCCATTTCCAAGGCCAGGGGGCGGCAGTGGTTTATAGGGTTTTGCATTTTCGGCGGAATTACCCTGGTGCTGGCATTGCCCCAGCTGATAACCTGGACATTCAGGAGTGCAGGCAATGAGGGCTTCCTGCAGTGGCATTTGGATTGGGCCAACGCAGACGACAATTGGCTCTGGTTCTGGATCAAGAACGCAGGTGTGGTATTCCTGCTTGCGCTGCCGGCTCTGCTGAACCTGAGGGGCAGTGACAAGGTGGTCAGGCGTGCCATGGCCATAGGCTCCCTTATTATATTTGCAGTGGGCTCAGTGGCAGTTTTCCAGCCTAACTTCTACGACAACAACAAGCTTTTCTACGTAGGGTATATGATTATCTGCGCCGTAGTTGGAGAGTATATGTGTGACCTGTACCAAAAGCTCAAGGGTGTACATGGTCGCAGCGTCATTGCAGCGATAGTCTTGACTGCATCTGTGCTGTCCGGCGTGCTGACCATCGCCAGAGAATGGGTCTCCGACTATCAGCTGTTGGGGGCAGAGGAGGTTGCTGCAGCTGAGTACATCTCGGAGAACACCGAGCCGGATGCAGTGTTCATGGCATATCCCAACCACAACAATGCGGTGGCAGTGCTCACAGGACGCAGAATTACGGTGGGAGCGGGCACATTCCTGTATTTCCACGGAGTCGATTACCAGGAGCGACAGGCCAAGGTAGAGGCAATGTTCAGGGATGGAGACACATTTGCCCGGGAATATGAAAGCATGGACATTGATTATATCTATATCGGCCCATACGAGCGCAGTAATTATGAAATCGATTACGATTGGTTCAATGGAAATTGTCAGAAAATATATGATGATGCAGGAGTAGAGCTGTATAAAGTGAAGAGTGATGAGTGAAGAGTGATGAGTGAAACCATATAACCGCCCATGGGAGCACACCACCGCTTCGGGTCCTTAGGGCACAGCCCTAAGTCGTGCCCCGCGCGTCGAAACAGCGGCGCCTTTTCCCGGTACTTTTGGGCGGTCAAAAGTACCAAGATTCACTATTCACTATTCACTCTTCACTTGAATTAGTTCCAGTTCTTCTCTCAACAGATATCGCCACTTGCCCTCAGGCAGCTTGCCCAGCTCCAGACCGCCAACGGCAATGCGCTTGAGCCACTTTACGGGGCAGTTGATATATTCCATCAGGCGCTTGACCTCGTGGTATTTGCCCTCTGTGACCTTGACTATTACCAGGCAGGGCTCCAGCACTGTAACCTGGGCAGGTGCGAACCGGGTGCCATCCGGCAGAGTAACACCTGCTGCCAGGGTGTCCAGGTCCTGTTGGTCCGGTGAATAGGAGGTTCTGGCAATATAGGTCTTTACCACCTGGTGTGAGGGGTGGGTTATTTTTTTGGTGAATTCTCCATCGTTGGTGAGAATCAAGAGGCCTGAGGTATCGTAGTCCAGGCGGCCTACAGGGTAGACCCGCTGCTTAACCCCCTTCATCAAATCCAGGACGCAGGGCCGGTCAAACTGGTCCCTGTTGGTGGTAACGTATCCCCGGGGCTTGTTGAGCATAATATATACCTTTTCGTTCTCCGGGCGGATCCGGCGACCGTTGACGAAAACTCGGTCCTTGTCAGTGACCTTGGTACCCAACTCTGTGACGGTTTTGCCGTTTACCTGCACCTTGCCCTCTGTGATCAGGGACTCGCAGGCTCTGCGGGATGCCACGCCGCAGGATGCCATATATTTCTGTAGTCTGGTTTCTTCCATATCAATTACATGCCCAGGGCAGTCTTGGCCAGGGCGTCGGCCTCCTCGTTGTATTTGTCTCCGGAATGGCCCTTCACCTTTACAAAAGACACCTTAACGGCACTGCGAATCTTGCTGTAGAACTCAACATAGCCCTTGGTGCCCTCTTTGGTTGCCTTCCAGGCGCCGGTGCACCACTTGGCGATTCCCTCGTAGTCGTGGTAAATGGTCAGTTGTGGAATGTGGTTTACATAGCAGTACCGCATGGCTACTGCGGCTCCCTTAATCTCTCCGGCCACATTTCGCATGGCTGCCATATCGGGGTTGTCGAATTTCTCATAATGCCGGTGAACTCCCTGGGGCTCAAACAGGATTATGCCATAGGAAAACTCCCGGGTCGCCTCATTGTAGCTGCCGTCCACGTAGGCTATGGCACAATTCTCTGCAGCACATTTGCCAATCAATACCTCATCGCTGGGAATCTCCAGGTCACAGGAAACAGGCATGCCCATAAACATCTGGGCCTCTGCCTTGGTCTTGAAGCTCTTGTACTCTGCACCGGGAAAGCCGTCCACCTGGGCCTTGGCCGCGTCCCAATCCGTGTATATGCCGGGAACTTTCCCCTTCCTGACTGCGTAAAATTTAGTCGCCATAATCTGTATATTGTGAGGTGTGAAATGCTATTTGCTCAGGCGCTTCTCTGCCCTCTTCTGAGCCTTGTAGTCGTTGAGCCACTTGGCCTGTTCCTTTTTAGACAGCCCCTCGGGCATGTTGGACTCCTTGATCAGAGCCCGACGGCAGATCCTGATGTATTCGATGGTATACATAATCAGGGACCAGATGCCTGCCAGGGCAACCAGATACATCATCGCGCAGATGGTATACTCTCTGATGGCTCCCCCGGTGGTCAATTCACCGGTGGTAAATGCAATCTGTGCATCCTTGTAGAAGATCAGATTGATAATCATAGTCAGATAAATGGCAGCAAAGTAGATCATAGTGTAGACCTTGCCGCACCAGGAGGCTCCCTTGATAAGATGCAGGTTCTTGTAAAGCAAAATAGCGCCTATTCCCAGGGCCAGCTCCTTGAGGAAAATCACAGGGAGGACAATGGTGGGGACTACGCCATAGATGTACAGGCAAACCAGACAGGAGTACTGCAGCAGCTTGTCCGCAATAGGATCCATGATCTTGCCAAAGTTGGAAACAGCGTTATATTTGCGGGCGATATAGCCGTCAGCCACATCGGAAAAACCGGTGATCAACAGGATGGCAAATGCTGCAATCCAGTATTGAATGCCCCGGTTCCCAAAGATGATAAAGAAAACCAATCCGGGGACGCACACTATTCGAAAAATGGTCAAAATATTGGGTATATGCTTGATAATTTTATTCACTATATCTTCTCCGCATTTACAAAAAGTGACAAACAGTTAATGGGAATTCTATACTTCGGGCTATCCTTTGTCAATGAAAACCACCATATATAGTATTTGCCCTGTGCCTGGATTTGAGTCCGGTAATACCCTATATTTGCTTAATGTACGAACGCAAATGGACTTTGACGTAACGACAATTATCGGTATAATAATTATTATAAAGCTCTTTGGCGTAAAATATCGCAAGGATTTCCTGGACATATGAAAAAGACGATAGCACTTATAGCCCATGACAACAAGAAACCCGAGATAGTAGATTGGGCCAGGCACAATGCGGGAAAACTACGGGAATACAATCTCTGTGGCACGGGGACTACGGCCAAACGTGTAGCGGAGGCAACCGGGCTTGAGGTTACAGGATATCTTTCCGGCCCCTTGGGAGGCGACCAGCAAATAGGCGCAAGGGTTGCGGAGGGCAAAATAGACGGTGTTGTGTTCTTCTGCGACCCGCTGACTGCTCAGCCCCACGATCCGGACGTGAAGGCCCTGCTCCGCATAGCGGTATTATACAACGTTCCTATTGCAACAAATCCGGCGACAGCGGATTGTTTAATAAATACAATATGAGAGGTGCAAAATGGCAAACAGAATAGTTCTGAATGAAACAAGTTATCACGGCGCTGGCTGCATCAAGGAAATCGTAGGCGAAGTGAATAGGCGCGGCTTCCACAAGGCATTTGTATGCTCCGACCCCGACCTGGTCAAATTCAAGGTTACGGACAAGGTCTTGAACGTGCTTAAGGACGCCAACCTGGATTATGAGCTCTACAGCGAGATCAAACCAAACCCCACTATTGAGAATGTGCAGACAGGCGTTGCTGCTTACAAAAACAGCGGCGCAGACTATATTATTGCAATTGGCGGCGGCTCGTCTATGGACACCGCAAAGGCCATTGGCATTATTATCAACAACCCCGAGTTTGAGGATGTGCGCTCCCTGGAGGGAGTTGCCCCTACCAAGAATCCCTGCGTTCCCATTATAGCCGTTCCCACCACAGCAGGCACTGCTGCAGAGGTTACAATTAACTACGTCATTACCGACGTGGAGAAAAAGCGCAAATTCGTGTGCGTTGACGTTCACGACATTCCCGTAGTTGCAGTAATCGACAGCGACATGATGAGCACCATGCCCAAGGGGTTGACCGCCGCAACCGGTATGGACGCATTGACCCACGCTATAGAGGGCTATATAACCAAGGGCGCCTGGGAGATGACCGACATGTTCCACCTGAAGGCTATTGAGATTATTTCCAGATCTCTGCGTGGAGCAGTTGCCAATGAGAAAGAAGGCAGAGAGGGCATGGCTCTGGGACAGTACGTTGCCGGCATGGGCTTCAGCAACGTTGGCCTGGGCATAGTTCACTCTATGGCTCACGCTCTGGGAGCAGTTTACGACACACCCCACGGAGTGGCTAACGCAATACTGCTGCCTACAGTTATGGCATACAATGCTGAGGCAACAGGTGAAAAGTACCGGGATATAGCTAAGGCTATGGGCGTAGAGGGCACCGAGAATATGACCCGGGAGCAATACAGAAAGGCAGCCTGCGATGCGGTGGCACAGCTCTCCAAGGACGTAGGCATTCCCCAGGATCTCAAGGGTATCGTAAAGGAAGAGGATATTGATTTCCTTGCCCAGTCCGCCATGGACGACGCCTGCCGTCCCGGCAACCCCAAGGATCCCACCAAGGAAGACATTATCAACCTCTATAAGTCTCTGCTGTGATTTTTCATTCATAAATCCTCATATAACAGAAGGCGTCCGCAATGCTTGTTGCGGGCGCCTTTCTTGAAATAGGGGAGCAATCTGCCTCCGAATCCCCTTGCCACCCAGGCAGCCGGTGGGGGTGAGAAATATTGGCAAATAATAATTATGGTTATATTGGCGAAAACTCATTGACGGTCAATAGAAGGGGTGCTATATTTCATATTGCTGCTGCAAAATATGTTAGCAATTGCAGTAGAGCACTGATTTTGCATCTGTGCCAACTATTCCGGCGAAAGCAAAGGTTCTCCGGGATAAAACATCAACTAAATAGATGTACACACCTTGCAGTTCTTAACAGGAACCGGGTTCCGGCTATTTGCCAGGGACTTTGGAAACTATAGGATTAGTCACGATTCCATGGAGTTGTGATTCTTAAAACTCTTTGCGGGGACTATAGTTAGCCGGGTGTGGGGTTCGCGCAGAGCTGTTTTCGGCTGTACGCGGTCTCAAGCCGCAAAGGGGGATGCAAAAATGGATCACAAAGTAGTTGTGGAGTTACGCGACATAACTGTAGAGTTCGACGGAGAGAGGATTCTGGATAACATGAGTCTCTCTATCAGGGACAAGGAATTCGTCACTCTGTTGGGAGCTTCCGGTTGCGGCAAGACCACCACCCTGCGTCTCATCGCAGGATTTCTCAAGCCCAATTCCGGTCGGGTTTTCTTTAACGGCAAGGACGTTACAGACGTTCCGCCATATCAGAGACCGGTAAATACCATTTTCCAACGATATGCACTGTTTCCTCACTGCAATGTCTATGAAAACATTGCCTTTGGTTTGCGCGTGTCCAAGGTTCCCGAGCCGGAGATCAAGCAGCGGGTAACCGATATGCTCAAGCTGGTGAACCTGAGCGGTTTTGAGAAGCGCAGTGTTTCCAAGCTCTCCGGAGGACAGCAGCAGAGAGTTGCCATCGCCAGAGCTGTTATCAACAGACCCAAGGTTCTCCTGCTGGATGAGCCCTTGGCTGCATTGGACGCCAAGCTCCGCAAGGACATGCAGAACGAGCTGAAGAATATCCAGCGCCAGCTGGGCATTACATTTGTGTTTGTAACCCACGACCAGGAGGAGGCCCTGTCCATGTCCGACACCGTGGTGGTTATGAACCAGGGCAGGATTCAGCAGATCGGCACACCTATAGATATTTACAACGAGCCCAAGAACGCATTTGTGGCCGACTTTATCGGCGAGTCCAACATTATCGACGGCGTTATGGTCAGAGATAAGCTGGTGAGATTTGACAACCACGACTTCGTGTGCCTGGACAGTGGATTTGCCCCCAATGAACCTGTGGACGTGGTTATCCGGCCTGAGGATGTGGATATTGTTCCCCTGGATCAGGGAATGATTAGCGGCACTATTACATCCGTAACATTCAAGGGAGTACATTTTGAGATAATTATCAGCGTCAACGACTTTAAGTGGATGATTCAGACCACCGACTATCACGCAGAGGGCGAGACTGTGGGCCTGTATATCGAGCCGGACGCTATTCATATCATGAAAAAGTCCGAGTATTCCGACATGTTCGGCGACTATTCCACCTTCAGCGAGGAGATGGATACCATGAGCGATGTGGACGCCCAGGAGGAGGAATAATGACCAGGCGTTCTGCGCGGCAGGCCCTGCTAAATGCCCCCTACCTGCTGTGGGCCGGCATTTTCATAGTGGTTCCGCTTTTCATCGTTATATATTACGCATTTACGGATAGTTCGGGCACCTTTACCTTTGCCAACATTGCCGCATTGGCTGACTATGCCGAGGTTTTCAGGGTGTCTTTGGTGTTCTCATTGATAGCCACCATTATAACGCTGCTTATCGGCTATCCCTTTGCCTACTTTCTGACCAAGCTGCCGGTGAGGGCACAGCGCATGCAGATGATGCTGATTATGCTGCCTATGTGGATGAATTTGCTGATCCGCACATATTCCTGGATGAACATTCTGGAGAAGAATGGCCTGATCAACACGTTTTTAGGGGCCTTGGAACTGCCTGGGGCAACCATGATCGGCACTCCGGGAGCGGTTATTCTGGGTATGGTATACAACTACCTGCCCTACATGATTTTGCCCATATATACCACCATGTCCAAGATAGACAATTCCCTGTCTGAGGCGGCAGAGGATCTGGGCTGCAACGGCTGGCAGAAGATGCGCCGACTGATTGTTCCCCTGAGTCTGCCCGGAGTTATTTCCGGTATTACCATGGTGTTTGTCCCATCCATCAGCACATTCTACATTTCCCAGAAATTGGGAGGAGGCAAGATTCTCCTGATCGGTGACATTATCGAGAGACAGATTCAGATGTCCTACAATTACAACCTGGGTGCTGCCCTGTCATTTGTTTTGATGGTGCTGATACTCATCAGTATGGCCATTATGAATAGATTCTCCGATGGAGAGGGGGAGATGATAGTATGAAGGCAGTCCGCAACATATTCATGGCACTGGTATACATCTTCCTGTATGCGCCTATATTGATAATGGTATTTTTCTCATTTAATGCAGGCAAGAGTACCTCTGTGTTTTCGGGGTTTTCCTTCAGGTGGTATGGGGCGCTGTTTTCCAACGGCGAGGCAATGAATGCCCTGGGAAACACTTTGCTGCTGGCAGTAATATCCGCTGTAATAGCCACGGTTATCGGAACGGTGGCCGCAGTGGGCATATACAACATGCGCAGCAAGTTCCTGTCCACTGCAGTAATGTCCGTAACCAACATTCCTATGATGAACCCGGATATTGTTACAGGCGTCAGCCTGATGCTGCTGTTTGTGTTTGTGGGCAGATTGGTGGGAGCGGCCACATCCCTCAGCTTCACAACATTGCTGATAGCCCACATAACCTTTAACATTCCCTACGTTATTCTGAACGTATTGCCCAAGCTGCGCCAGACTGACAGCCATTTGGCAGAGGCAGCACAGGACCTGGGCTGTACCCCGGTACAGGCCTTCTTCAAGGTGGTTCTGCCCAGCATCAGCTCCGGCATTTTCGCCGCATTGCTCATGGCCTTTACACTGTCTCTGGATGATTTTGTAATCTCCTACTATACCAACGGAGCAGATTTCCAGACACTGCCTCTGATGATTTACTCCATGACCAAGAAGACGGTGCGTCCCGATATGTACGCCCTGTCCACACTTATTTTTGTAACAATTCTCTTCTTGCTGATCCTATCCAACATAATGCAGGAGAAGTCCGACAAGAAGAACAGGAAAGGAATAAACTAATGAAGAAAATTATTTGCGCTGTTTTGGCCCTGGCCCTGGGAATTACTGCCTGCCTGTCTATGGCGGGGTGCAGCATCAACGACACTGTTGAGCACCTGGAGGCCGAGTACACAACCGAATATGCGGGAACAACCCTTAATGTATTCAACTGGGGCCTGTATATTTCCGATGGCACAGAGGGATCCCTGCATGTAAACAAGGCCTTTGAGAAAGTAACCGGAATCAAGGTTAACTACACCACATATGAGAGCAACGAGGCAATGTATGGCAAGCTTAAGAGCGGCGCCGTAGCATATGACATTATTATTCCCTCCGACTACATGATCCAGAGAATGGTCAGTGAGAATATGCTGAGAGAAATCGACAAGACCAAGCTTTCCAATTACCACTATATCGACGACCAGTACAAGGGACTGTACTACGATCCGGATGACAAGTACTCCGTGCCATACAATGTAGGTATGGTGGGACTAATCTACAACACCACATTGGTTGAGGAGGCTCCTACCAGCTGGAAGGCTATGTGGGATCAGCGCTACGCAGACAACATTCTCACATTCAACAACCCCAGAGACGCATTTGCCATTGCACAGTTCGCACTGGGCATCGATCTGAACACCACAGACAAGGCAGAGTGGGACAGAGCAGCCGACTACCTCAAGGAGCAGAACAAGGTCCTTCAGGGCAGAGTTATGGACGAGGTTTTCGACAAAATGGAGTCTGCCAACGCAGCCATAGCCCCCTACTATGCAGGAGATTTCCTGGCAATGCATGAGAATAACGAGGACCTGGCATTTGTATATCCTGAGGAGGGCACAAACATCTTTGTAGATGCTATTTGCATTCCCTCCAACTGCCAGAACTATGAGGCAGCCCTTATGTATATCAACTTCCTGATGGAGCCTGAGGTGGCCCTGGCAAACGCAGAGTATCTGTACTACGCAACGCCCAATACTGCCGTCCTCAATAACGAGGACTATAGCCTCAAGGACAACGAGATTCTGTATCCTGAGAAGCAGCCCAAGACCCAGTACTTCCATGACATGGACAGCGAGACCCGCAGCTACTACGAGAAACTGTGGGACGAGGTAATCCTGGCAGACTAAGGGAAATGGCCGAATACCTCTACAAGGGAATCAATGTAAAAGAAAACCCCGGCGGCCTGGTGCTGACCGGGGTTTGGGATTTTGCACCCAGCCACACCTTTACCTGTGGACAGTGTTTCCGCTGGCATAAGGTGGATGAGGAAAGTTTCCATGGCGTAGCCGGAGGACACAGCGCCCGAATATCCCTGCTCAATGACGGTTCAGTGGAACTGCTGGGTGTGACGGGAGAGGAGTTCAGGGAATACTGGTATAACTATCTGGACCTGGGCACAGACTATGGCGCCATCAAGGAGGCAGTGGCCGACGACAGCATTATGAGGGAGGCTGTCCACTATGGCAGCGGAATCAGGCTGCTGGGCCAGGAATTCGGAGAGACAGCAATTTCATTTATCATCTCTGCCAACAATAATATTCCCAGAATATCCGGCTCTGTGGAGAAAATTTGCCACAAATGGGGCCGACCCGCTGCCGGTACAGATCGTCGGTGCTTCCCGGAACTGCAGGTGTTGGCTCAGGCAACGGAGGCGGAACTCAGGGAGACAGGCGTTGGCTTCAGAGACAAGTACATCAAGGCCACAGCCGAGACCTTGGCTTCTATTGAAACTGCAAAACTTGTGTCATTGCTGAGGCAAGGTACCTGGGGTGAAGCATCATCCAGGCTGGAAAAGTACCCGGGAATAGGCCCCAAGGTAGCCCAGTGCATATTGCTGTTTGCAGGCATCAGGTTCGATGTATTTCCCAAGGATGTGTGGGTGCTCAGGGTTATGAGACAGTTGTACCCGGAATGCTCTGACACACCTGCAGATATAGACAGGGCAGTACAGGCCAGATTTGGCACCAAGGCAGGCTATGCCCAACAGTATCTGTTCTACTATGCCAGGAACAATCTATAAAATGCATCTGTTTCAAGACAAACACCCGAGGAGATATCCCCTCGGGTGAATTAATTCTATACCGGAATATACCTACCGTATTCCACCTTGTACAGCTGTTGAACGGGACAGCGGTTGTTGCCGGACATCCTGACCACTGCGGCTAAGTGACGGGAGTCAAAGTCCAGAGCTGTGGAGCAGGAGCCCTTGGAGATGTAGCCTGGAATGGATACCACTTTGGTGTCTATGCCGCTGCGGGCCAGGACTTCTCTCATGTAGTAGGCGTGATTCGCGGTCGAATACAGTGCGACCATAAAACTCCTTTCCGACATTTTGTTGCATTTGTCCTGTGTCATAATATTCGAAAAAACAGTGAATAGTGAATAGTTTCACTGGTACTTTTGACCGTCAAAAGTACCATAATTAATGGGACAAAATTCCACAAGATATTCCTTGATAGAAGCTGATGCAGCGGGTATAATGTAGTTGCCTGGGATGTTCGGTTAACCCATTATTTTGAACCTACAACGAGTAAAAGGGGACTTGCGTTTGTGAGGGATGCCGGGCTTTATTTATTATTTGACCTTCGCGGTCGTCGGAAGATGGCAGCAACGATCAACAGAGACCCCACCTGGCATATGCTGGGTGTCAAAATACGGGACGCGGCATCTCCGGGTATATAGCAAATTTTGGCGGATGGCTGGTGCTGTCCGCCTTTTCCATATACAAAACGATATGTGGAACCAATATTTTAAAACAAATGGGCGCATCCGCTCTTTCGCAGGTGCGCCGACTATTATCAATTTATGTCCGTATCAGGAAGAGCGTTACTGTCTCTCTAAGGTGACCTGCTCTAACGTGGTATCGCCAAACTGGAAAGTCTTTTCCCAAACAAACTTGCCGTCAGCGGTAAGATATGCATCATGACCGTAGCCCACATTATCTGTGGTTGCGATCTCGATGGTACCGTCTCCGTTATCGTTCCAAACCCACTTTTCACGGGATTCTTTCCACTCAACAGTTCCGTCCTCTTTGATGGTAATCGTCAACGGGAAGGGCTCTGCATCGGTCTTTTTGTGAACCCATGTACCGATTAAGGTGAGCTCGGAATCGTCGCCACCTGCGTTTTCACCGTTTCCTGCCTGACCCCCAGAAGTCTTATCCACTACGTTTCCACCATTTCCTGCCTGATCTCCGGAAGTCTTATCGCCCGACGTTTTGTCATTTCCGGTGCCACAAGCCACAAGGGAAAATACCATAATAAGAGAAAGAACCAATATAAGGATTCTTTTCATGATGTTAACCTCCTAAATTTATTTGTAAAACAACTTACCTGCCTATTACAACATATTTTTCATCCAAAAACAAGTAAATGATGGCGCATCCGCAGTACCAAGTGAAAAACTAGGGATGCCGGGCTTTATTTATTATTTGACCTTCGCGGTCGTCGGAAGATGGCAGCAACGATCAACAGAGACCCCACCTGGCATATGCTGGGTGTCAAAATACGGGACGCGGCATCTCCGGGTATATAGTAAATTTTGGCGGATGGCTGGTGCTGTCCGCCTTTTCCATATACAAAACGTCAAGCAGACTGCTAATTTTAACCAGAACGAAAAATATATTACGTAGCACATAAAATATTTGTTGCAATGTCAAGATCCAGGTGCTATACTGTCAATAGACTAAGGACTCTGTGGAGTATCCTGATCTGTTAGGAGGAGCACAATTATGACGAAGGAAAACAATTACAATGGGTTGGTTGTCTGTTTGCGGATATCATTGATTATGATTTGCCTGATTGGACTAGTGATTTGTGGCCTTGTATACCCATTTCAAGTGTCATTAACAGCCATCGGTGTGCCTACGGATCCTTTTGAGATAACCGTATCCGAGCAAGTTGAATTCTGGGTACAGCTTGCCTTTTATTGGGCTATATCAATCCCATGTTTTATTACTCTGCTTTTCGGATGGGACATTTCCAATGAAATAAGCAGAGGGAATCTGTTTTCAAAGAGGATAGTCAAGAGATTAAACACCAGCGCCCTGATTCTCTTTGTGGACTGCTTGGTCTACCTGACAGCACAATTGGTTTTCACGATTCTTGGATGGAACCCGTTTGTTCCGGTTATGCTGACCGTGGGATTATTCGGATTAATTCTCTCTTTCGCATCACATTTTGCAGCCCGTTATGTTGGAGAGGCAGCTGAGATCAAGGCAGAAAACGAGGAATACATATGATTATTGTTAACATCGACGTAATGCTGGCAAAGCGGAAGATGAGTGTGACAGAGCTGGCCGAAAGGGTAGGCATCTCCTTGACTAACATTTCTCTTCTCAAAAACGGAAAAGTCAAGGGTATGAAGTTTGAGACACTGGATAAAATCTGCGACGTGTTGGAATGCCAGCCCGGGGATATTCTCGGGAGACAATAGGGAGTGGGTACAGAATGAGTGACAGGCGAATATAACAAATCGGCGCATCCGCTCTATAGCAGGTGCGCCAATTTCAACTCTATTTATGTCCGTATCAGGAATGATACTACTGTCTCTCTAGAGTAACCTGATCCAGCGAGGTCTCGCCGAATTTTATAGACGTTTCCCAAACCAACTTGCCGTCAGCGGTAAGATATGCTTTTTCACCGTAGCCCACACTATCTGGGCTTGCAATCTCGATGGTACCATCTCCGTTATCGTTCCAAACCATCTTATCACCTGTATCTACCCACTCGACAGTTCCGTCCTCTTTGATGGTAATTGTCATCGGGAAGGGCTCTGCGTCGGTCTTTTTGTGAACCCATGTACCGAATATGGTGAGCTCGGAATCGTCGCCGCCTGCGTTTTCTCCACCGTCCTCCTGGCCCCCGGAAGTCTTATCCACTACGTTTCCGCCATTTCCTGCCTGGCCTCCGGAAGTCTTATCGTCCGCCGTTTTGTCGTTTCCGGTGCCGCAAGCTACAAGGGAAAATACCATAATAAGTGAAAAAACCAATATAAGAATTCTTTTCATGATGTTAACCTCCTAAATTTTATTGTAAAAACAACTTACCTGCCTATTACAACATATTTTTCATCCAAAAACAAGTGATATAATTCGCCAGGCGAAGCGGGGCCCCTCGCCAGTGAATAGTTAAGAGTGATGAGTGAATAGTTCTGGTCCCTTTGTTCCTTTGGTCCAATTGATTACCAGAACGTGGCGACCAAAGCAAAACTTGTCAAGTTTTTGGATAGACGGGGGTGCGGAACTATATAACCGCTCATAGGACACACCACTGCCCTAAGTCGTGCCCCGCTTCATCATTCGATCTCTGGAACATGGGGACTGAAACTCATCACTCATCACTCTTCACCCTTCACTGCGAAGCAAAGCGAAGCTTGCTTCGCCGGGGAACATGGGGACTGAAACTCATCACTCATCACTCTTCACCCTTCACTGGGTCGCAAAGCTTCGCCGGGGAACATGGGGACTGAAACTCATCACTCATCACTCATCACTCTTCACTGGAATAAAATCTTTTTGCTTACACATGCAGGAAAATGTGTTACAATGAGTGTTAACGTTCTAAGCGTATGAGGTGACATATGAGTTTTACAGAGTATAATCCAGCAGCCATTGAGAAGAAATGGCAGGACATTTGGGAGCGGGATGGCGCATTCAAGGCAGGCACTGACCACTCCAAGCCCAAGTTCTATGGTCTGATTGAGTTCCCCTATCCCTCCGGCAACGGTTTGCATGTGGGACATCCCAGATCAAACACCGCTATTGACATCATTTGCCGCAAGCGCCGTATGGAAGGCTACAACGTGCTCTTCCCCATGGGATGGGATGCCTTTGGCCTGCCTACCGAGAACTATGCAATCAAGAATCAGATTCATCCTGCAGTGGTTACCAAGCAGAACGTAGACCACTTCAGGAATCAGCTCAAGATGCTGGGTTTCTCCTTTGATTGGAGCCGTGAGGTAAATACAACAGATCCGGACTACTACAAGTGGACACAGTGGATATTCCTGAAGCTGTTCAAGGCCGGATTGGCATACAAGAGCAAGATGCCCATTAACTGGTGCACCAGCTGCAAGGTTGGCCTGGCCAACGAGGAGGTTGTCAACGGCAAGTGCGAGCGCTGCGGAGGAGAGGTTGTCCGCAAGGTCAAGTCCCAGTGGATGCTCAAGATTACCGAGTACGCAGACAAGCTTATTTCCGGCCTGGATGAGGTAAACTTTATCGACAAGGTCAAGGTTCAGCAGCGCAACTGGATTGGCAAGTCCACAGGAGCAGAGGTGGATTTCACTATCTGCGCCCCTGAGGTGGATGGCAATCCCGCCGTAAATACCACTGTCACAGTATATACAACCCGCCCCGACACCCTGTTTGGAGCCACATATATGGTACTTTCCCCCGAGCACGCCTTGGTGGAGAAGCTGGCGCCCTACATTGCCAACAACGACAGCGTCCTGGCATACAAGGCCGAGGCCGCACGTAAGTCCGACTTTGAGCGTACAGAAATGGCCAAGGACAAGACCGGCGTAGAGCTCAAGGGCATCTATGCTGTGAATCCCGTGAACGGCAGACATATTCCCGTATGGATTTCAGACTACGTTCTGGCCAGCTACGGCACAGGAGCCATTATGGCCGTTCCCGCCCATGACACCAGAGACTATGAGTTTGCCAAGACCTTTGGACTGGACATCATTGAGGTTGTTGCCGGCGGCGACATTTCCCAGGAGGCATATACAGATATTCAGGATGGCACCATGGTGAACTCCGGCTTCCTGGACGGCATGTCTGTGGCAGAGGCCAAGGAGAACATAATCAAATGGTTGGAGGAGAAGGGCCTGGGCCATGCCAAGGTCAACTTCAAGCTGAGAGACTGGGTATTTTCCCGCCAGAGATATTGGGGTGAACCTATTCCGTTGGTCTATTGCCAGGATTGCGGCTGGGTACCTGTTCCCGAGGACCAGCTGCCTCTGCGGCTTCCTGAGGTTGAGCAATTTGTCCAGACAGATGACGGCGAATCACCTCTTACAAGGTGCACCGACTGGGTTAACACCACCTGCCCCCATTGCGGCAAGCCTGCCAAGAGAGAGACAGACACTATGCCCCAGTGGGCAGGTTCTTCCTGGTATTACATCAGGTACACAGATCCTCACAACAGCGATTGCCTGGCAGACTGGGATGAGATGAAGTACTGGCTCCCTGTGGACTGGTACAACGGCGGTATGGAGCATACTACTCTGCACCTGCTGTACTCCCGTTTCTGGCACAAGTTCCTGTATGACCAGGGCATCGTTCCCACATCCGAACCCTATGCCAAGAGGACTGCTCACGGCATGATCCTAGGCGAGAATGGTGAGAAAATGTCCAAGTCCAGGGGCAACGTAATCAACCCTGACGACATGGTTTCCGAGATCGGTGCAGATGCCTTCAGAACCTACGAGATGTTCATGGGAGCATTCGACCAGCCTATTCCCTGGTCCACCCAGGGCGCCAGAGGCTGCCGCAAGTTCCTGGACCGGGTATGGAAACTGCAGGACAAGATGACAGATCAGGAGGAGATTTCCACTGCCCTTAAGTCCAAGGTCCATGGCCTGATTAAGAAGGTCTCCGAGGACTATGAGAAGATGAAGTTCAACACAGCCATTGCGGCTATGATGGCATTTATTAACGACGCATATTCTGTGGGACAGGTATCCCGGGGAGATATGCGGGCACTGCTTCAGCTGCTGAACCCTGTTGCACCTCACATTACAGAGGAACTGTGGCAGGTTAACGGCTTGGGAGACCAGCCCATTTACAGGACCGCATGGCCCACCTACGATGAGTCGGCAATTGCAGAGGCAGAGGTGGAGATTGCAGTTCAGATTCTGGGCAAGATCCGGGCACGTATCATGGTACCCTCAGGATTGGACGCTGCAGCCACAGAGGAGTATGCAAAGAACAACGACAGTGTTAAGGAGCTGTTGGCCGGCAAGACTATCATTAAGGTAATCGCAGTCCCCGGCAGACTCATTAACTTTATAGTCAAGTAATAGGAGATTATTATGGCAGAAAATTGCGTAGAACAGGATCACAGCAATTGTGGATCGCTTCCGGAGTGTGAGCACTGCGGCTCTAACCCCAAGAACAAACAGGCCGAGCCCCAGATTAAGACTCCCGAGAACCACATCAAGCAGGTTATTGGCGTAATCAGCGGCAAGGGCGGCGTAGGCAAGTCCATGACCACGGCCATGCTGGCAGTGGAATACGCCAGACGTGGGCTCAAGGTGGGCATTCTGGATGCGGATATTACCGGCCCCTCTATTCCCCGTATGTTTGGCATTCACGGCAGAGCTTTTGCATCCGAGAATGGCATTATGCCCAGAGAGACAGAGACAGGCATCAAGATTATGAGCGTGAACCTGCTGCTGGACAACGAGGAGACACCTGTTATCTGGAGAGGCCCCATTCTGTCCGGTGTTATTAACCAATTCTGGACTGAGGTTGATTGGGGAGATCTGGATGTGCTGTTTGTAGACTGCCCTCCCGGAACAGGCGATGTTCCCCTGACGGTGTTCCAGTCACTGCCCCTGTCCGGAGTTGTTATTGTAACATCCCCTCAGGAGCTGGTTGGCATGATTGTCCGCAAGGCATACAACATGGCCGCCCAGATGGATATCAAGGTGCTGGGCATTGTGGAGAACATGTCCTATATCAAGTGCCCGGACTGCGGCAAGGAAATCTATCTGTTTGGACAGGGAGAGACCCAGGCAGACGCCGAGGAAATGGGAGTTCCCTTCCTGGGCAAGGTTCCCGTTACGCCCCTGGTAGCTCAGCTGTCCGACCACGGCTGCATCGAGTCTGTGGAGGAGCCTGCATATACTGACATTGCAGGAAAGCTTATTGATAAAATGTGATCAATTGTGACACGACAAAAACTGACAGCTATAATACCGTCAGTTTTGTTGTATAATGAATACGAATAGACGGTAAACATATTTGCGGATTCGTGATTAACACCCCGTGACCACCGGTGAAAGGATGTATTATGAAGAAGAATAGCCAATATTCCAAGTTTCTAAAGAAATTGTACAAGGTATCCAAGGCTGCCAGCTTCAGAGATTTAGTGTACCACTGTGCCGAGGCACATGGCTCTAATGTGGCATACCAGATCAGAGACGGCAAGGACAAGTACAGATTTATAACCTACGCAGAGGTTAAGGATAGGTTTGTCAGGATGTGCAACTATCTCCTGGACCAGGGAATGGAGGGCGCACATATAGCCCTGATCGGCCCTAACAGCAGCGATTGGTGCATGGCATATCTGGCTGCGGCCACCGTAGGCGTAGCAGTTCCTCTGGACAAGGAGCTCCACACAGCAGATGTGGATAATTTTGTCAGGACAGCTGACTGCAAGTTGCTGTTTGCATCCGGACAGGTTATTGGACAGCTCCGGGAGGGAGGTCTGGACAATGTCACCCTTGTGGATTGGGATCAGGTTAAGGAGATCGAGGACAATGGAGATGCAGATGCATCCAGAGTAGACCAGCTGCCCGACCCTGCCAAGGATGAAATGAGAGTTCTCATATTCACATCCGGCACCAGTGGCCAGGCCAAGGGAGTATGCCTGTCCCAGGATAATATATGTTCAAACATATGCTCCACCAGCCAGATGGTTAAGATTAAGGAAAACGACAGGACTCTGTCCATACTGCCCATGCACCACACCTACGAGTGCACCTTGGGATTTTTGACAGTATTCTCCTGCGGAGCATGTATAACCTTCGCAGACGGACTGACCAGGGTTGCCCAGAACATGGCGGAATACAGACCATCGGTTATTGTGGTTGTGCCTGCCCTGCTGCAGGTGTTGGACAGCCGTATATCCAAGAGCTTGGCAGGCAAGGTTCCCGCCAAGTACAAGAAGTACTTTGAGACGCTTACCATTGCAGAGGCTATGGCCAAGTGCCCCTTCTTTGTGAGGAGTGCTATCCGCAGCAAGGTCAGCAAGCAATTCGGCGGCAACCTGCGTATGATCATTGTGGGAGGAGCAGAGGTCAGCCCCCATCTGGTAGAGGACTTTAACTCTCTTGGATTCCGCACATTGCAGGGCTATGGCCTTACCGAGTGCGCACCTCTGGTGGTGGGCAACAACGACTTCTATCTCAAGGCCGATTCCACCGGATTCCCCATTCCCGGCGTTACTATCAAGATTGACGACCCCAACGAAGAGGGTATAGGTGAAATCATGGCAGCCGGTGACAACGTGATGCTGGGATATTTCAATGACCAGGAGGCCACGGACAGGGTATTCGACAATGGTTTCTTCCGCACAGGTGATCTGGGCCGCATTGACGATGAGGGATATGTATATATCACCGGCCGCAAGAAGAACGTTATTGTAACCAGCAATGGCAAGAACATCTATCCTGAGGAGATCGAGTCCAGACTCCAACAGTACGACATAGTTCAGGAGTGCCTGGTAGTGCCCTCCAAGGACAGGAACAACCAGACCTGTGTCAAGGCCAAGGTGTTCCCCAACTCAGCTGTGGTTGCAGAGAAACTGGGACACGAGCCCAGCTATGCAGAGCTGGAGAAGGCTGTAGTGGATATAGTTGCTGAGATCAACGACCAGGTGGCCCCCTACAAGAGAATCCGGATCACCGAGGTTCTCAGAGAGGAATTTGAAAAGACCACCACCCGCAAGATCAGGAGATTTGGCAAGAATATGCAATAGAGAATCTGCGGAATAGTTTCTGTGGGCGCAAAGGTAATATTGTATGTGAGCAGGCATGATTCAGGTCATGCCTGTTTTTTCTCAACGACTCTCTCCGGTTATGCCGGAGAGCCTCCGGACTTCTTCTTGGAGCTTTGCAGGATTCTGGTTCGGGTCACCTTGGGCTTGGGAGCCGGGGCCACAATATCCCCTGCGTTGGTCAGTGCAATCTTGGCAATCACAGGACATACCAGCTCATACACCAATACAGCAAACAGGACAATGTTCCTCACCAGGCCGCCCTCTGCGCCGCCCAGCACCATTGCATTAAGGGACATTCCCAGGGCAACGCCGGCCTGAGGCAGCAATGTGAGACCCAGGTTTTTCACAACCTTGTCGCTGCAGTGTACCGCCTTGGCACTGCAATAAGCGCCCACATATTTTCCCACAGCCCTGGAAATGATGAAGGTGGTACCTATAATAACTGCAAACTTGTTGGCAAATACGTCCAGGTGCAGGGATGCGCCGCTGGCGACAAAGAACAGTATGAACAGGGGAGCGGTCCATTTGTCGGTTCTCTCCATGAGTTCCTCGGAAAAGTCGCACAGGTTACAGAACACAGAGCCCAGCATCATGCACACAAGCAGTGCGGAGAAGCTGATGTGCAGGGAACCAATGTGGAAATCCAGCATTGACAAACCGGCTGTCAGGAATACAAAGCATACACACAGGGACTGACGTTTGCTGCCGGAGTGGAAGAATCTCTCCACCCATGTGAGGACAATGCCTGCCACGGCGCCCAGAATCAGGGAAAGTACAATTTCCAGCAGTGGGTTAACCAGGATGTTTATCAGGTCAACGGTTCCGCTTTGCAACGTGCGGGCAATACCCAGAGAAACAGCGAATACCACCAGACCAACTGCGTCGTCCAATGCAACGATAGGCAGCAGGAAGTCGGTCAGCTCGCCCTTGGCCTTGTATTGACGGACAACCATCAATGTGGTGGCGGGAGCGGTTGCGGCTGCAATGGCGCCTAATGTAATGGCCACAGGCACAGTCAGAATGTCCGGAATGAGGAAATGGAGACCGATGAGCACAGCATCCACCAGTAGTGTAGTGATAATGGCCTGGGCAATTCCGATTATGGTAGCCTGTTTGCCGGTCTTTTTCAGAGATGACAGTCTGAATTCGTTTCCAATGGAAAATGCAATAAAGCTAAGGGCAATGTTTTGAATGAGGTTAAGGCTGTCCACAGCCTCAAATGTGGTGAAACCCAGTCCGGGAATGTTCAGCCGGCCCAGGCAGAAGGGTCCGATAAGTACGCCGGCAACCAGGTAGCCGGTAACAGCAGGCAGCTGCAGCCGCTTCATAGGACGGGACATAAGGAGTCCGGCCAGGAGGGCTACGCCAATACTCAGAATTGCTTCCATTTTAAAGTCCTTTCTCAAATAAAGGGGTGGTTCAATTAATGCACACAGATTGTACCACCGCAAAATCACGACTTCAATTAACTTAAAGCATAAAGACAAGGGCATTTAGCATAGATTTTCAGCAAATATGTTCAATTGGAAAGAAAAATGAGGAATAATTCTTTACTTAGGTTGGTGGCCCTGGCCATGGCGCTTATGCTGCTGACTATGACAATACCTGCGGGTATTGTGTATGCAGACCAGTGGGAAACGTATCAGGATGCGGACGCAATCGGCGTGTCTGTGCCCGAGGTACTGGATATCCAGGCAGCTACCAACGTAAATGCGCTGACCTGCGCATCTGCAATGCTCATAGAGGCAGATACCGGCACGATTCTGCTGGCTAAGGACGAATTTGAGGAGAGACCTATTGCCAGCGTAACCAAGGTTATGTCCATGCTGCTGGTTATGGAAGCTATAGCCAAGGGTGATCTGACCTACGAAACCCAGGTGAGAGTGTCTGCATATGCTGCAGGCATGGGAGGCTCCCAGGCATATATCGAGGAGGGAGAGGTTTTCACAGTGGATGAAATGCTGAAGGCCGTAGCGGTCCACTCCTCCAACGACGTTACAGTGGCACTGGCAGAGGCAGTGTGCGGCAGCGAGCTGGCATTTGTGGAGGAGATGAATGCCAAGGTCAGGGAACTGGGCCTGGAGCACACGGTTTTTGCAGATTGCACCGGTCTCAATGATAATGATCAGCACAGCTGTGCCTATGACGTGGCAATGATTTCCAGGGAGCTGATAACAAAATATCCGGACATATTCAACTATACGTCCATTTGGCAGGATACCTTCAGAAACGGAACCTTTGAATTGGTCAACACCAACAAATTGGTACGATACTATGCCGGATGCGACGGGCTGAAGACCGGATTTACCAACGCCGCCGGGTTCAACCTGGTCTCCACTGCCCTGCGGAACGACATGCGGATTATATCCGTGGTGCTGGGAGGCTCGGATTCCAAGACCAGATTTGGTGAGAGCACCGCTTTGCTGGACTACGGATTTGCCACTTACTCGGTAGCAGATGGGCGAGGAGATATGGAATGGCCTATTTCTCTGGATGTTATCAACGGAACCAAGCTGCAGTTCGCTGCAGACCCCGGGGCGGGGAAGCTGATCATCTCGAGAAACGACGCCAAGCAGGTGGAATACAAGGTGGTGGTGAACGAAAACCTGAGGGCTCCCATATCTGTGGGCCAGGAAGTAGGGCGGATTGATGTGGTATTGGGAGACAGCGTCCTGGGAACATTCCCGTTGCTGTCCACAGAGGAGGTTCCACGGATTTCATATTGGTGGGTACTGACCCGTCTGTGGCGCGGACTGCTGGGAAATGCGGAAATGTAGCCTTTATTAATCCCTGGCTCCGTGATACAATTTTCCTATCTTTGGCAGATAGGGGTGATACCTATTACAGAACGTGTTTTTTTAGATGAGATACTGGCCCTGAGAGGCGTTACGGGAGGAGAGTACAGGGCTGCCCAGGCAGTGGCAGATATGTTCCGCCGTGCCGGCTGTGACAGCCATGTGGACCGATTTGGCAATGTTATTTCTGTGATATACGGCACAGACCATCACACAGCTCCATTCAGGCTGGTGGTGGACGCCCATGTGGACGAAATAGGCACTATTGTTACAGGATACGAGGAGGGCGGCTTCCTCCGTCTGGCCAAGGTTGCAGGAGTAGACCCCAAGACTCTGCCTGCCACTATTGTGGAGGTCCATGCCACCGGTGACGATTCCATTGTGCCGGGAGTTATCGGCGTAAAGCCTCCCCACCTGCTCAGCGCTGAGGACAGGACCAAGACTCCCACCTTTGATATTCTCTTTGTAGATACAGGACTGCCGGATCAGGAGCTCAGACAGAGAGTCCGCATAGGCGACTATATTACTCCCAGACAGCAGGTTTCATACCTGGCGGGAGACAAGGTGGCAGCCAAGGCTCTGGACGACCGCATCGGCGTATATACCATGCTGTCCGTGGCTCAGATGCTGCAGAACACTCCCCACAGGGCAGACGTTTATCTGGTGGCCTCAGTCCAGGAGGAGAGACACGACATAGGACCTGTGGCCGTGGCAGAGGAGGTGCAGCCGGACCTGGTTATAGCTCTGGACGTGGGATTCGGAGACCAGGAGGGAACCAAACCGGGCACCACCACACCTTTGGGAGAGGGCCCTTGCGTAGGCTTTGGTCCTGCCACAAAGAGGGAATTGTCCTTGCTGTTGGAGCGCATAGCCAAGGAGGGAGACATCCCTGTTAAGAGGGAAGTATCCGCCGGTGACACAGGCACAGACAAGGACTCGTTTGACATGACATTTGCAGGCATCCCGTCGGCCTGTATATCCATACCCCTCAGGAACATGCACACCCAGACAGAGGTGGTCAGCTTGGCAGACGTGGACAATACCGCCAAATTGCTGGTGAGACTGGCAGAGACAGACCCGGATATTTTGAGAGGTGCCCTATGCTATTGAGACAATTGACAGATTTAATCGGTATCTCCGGAGCAGAGGCACCGGTCAGAGATTTTATCAAGGAGCAGGCCGCTGCTCTGGGAGACAAGCTCTGGGTGGACAGCGCCGGCAACCTGATTGTGTTCAAGAAGGGCACAGCAGCCAAGCAGCCTGAGAGGCCTGTAATGGTGGCAGCCCATATGGATGAGGTTGGATTCATAGTCCGCAGCATTTCCGACAATGGCAACATCCGCTTTGTAAACGTTGGAGGCATAGATTTCCGCATTCTGCCCGGGCAGCATGTTACTGTGGAGGGCAATCCGGGAGTAATAGGCCTTAAGCCTATACATCTCCAGTCTCCGGAGGAGCGGGGCAAGGCCGTAACCGCAGATGATCTGTATGTGGATTGCGGATTTGCAGACGGGGATGAGGCCAATGCAGCAGGTGTGGAGATCGGTTCCTACATCGCATTCAACAACAACTACCTGGAGCTGGGTCAGGACTGCATAGAGGCCAAGGCCCTGGACGACAGGGTGGGGTGCTGTATTATGCTTAAGCTGCTGGAGGGCAGGTACAAGTCCGACATATACTTTGTATTCTCCACCAAGGAGGAGATCGGAGGCGACGGAGCGGGAGTGGCTGCCAGGGCGCTGAACCCCAGAGCCTGTGTGGTGCTGGAGGGAACCACCTGCAGCGATGTTCCCGAGGTTTCCGCATGGAAGAAGTCCACATTGCTGGGACATGGGCCTGCCATTACACAGATGGACCTGCGCATGATAGCCAACCAAGGGCTGAACGACTTTATCATCCGCACCGCAGAGGAACACAAACTGGAATATCAGTTCAAGACCACAGTCAGCGGAGGTACCGACGGAGGCAAGATCCACACCATTGGCACAGGCATTGCCACGTCGGTTATTTCTGTTCCCACCAGATACATTCACTCGCCTGTCAGCGTAGCCAAGGTTTCGGACATCCGGGCCACAGAGGCGCTGACCAGACAGGTGCTGTTGAGAATTCACGAATTTGAGAGAGGTTAGTCACATGTACGATACATTCAAATTGTTGAAAAAGCTGTGCGGCCAGCAGAGCCCCGCAGGACATGAAGAGAACATCAGAGAGACCATTTCGGAACTGGCAGGCCCTATGGCTGTTTCCATGGAAACTGACGTAATGGGCAACCTGTTGGTATACATGGGTTCCGGAGAGAATTGCAATCTGCTGGTGGCCGCTCATATGGACGAAAACGGCATTATCGCCACATATTGCGACCCGGAGGGATACTTCAGATTCTCCAGAATCGGCGGCATTTCTCCCTATACTGCCCTGCACCAGAAGGTGGTATTCACAAACGGTGTAACAGGAGTTATACAGAAGGATGGGGACAAGAAACTCACTGAGCTCACCTTTGATAACCTATATGTGGACATCGGCGCCGCCAGTGACAAGGAGGGCCTCAAGAAGCTGCCCATAGGCACAGCAGGCTCATTTGTGTCACCTCTGGAGAAAATCGGCTCCCGGAAGTGTGCAGGCAAGTCCCTGGACAATCGCTCAGGCTGTGCAGTTTCCATTCTGGCAATGCAGATGCTGGCGGAATCCGGCGCCAAGCTCAAGGGCAAGGTATGCTTTGCATTTACGGTACAGGAGGAAGTGGGCTGCAGAGGAGCCAGAATCCTGGCAGAACAGCTGAGACCTGATGCGGCATTGGCCGTGGACGTTACCATTGCAGGAGACGAGCCCAATTGCAGCAAGAACTCTGTTGCGCTGGGCAAGGGCCCTGCTGTCAAGATAATGGACGGCTCTGTTATCGCACATCCGGAGATTCGCAAACTGCTGGAGGATGTGGCAGAGGAGAATGACATCCGGGTGCAGCATGAGATAATCACAGCCGGCGGCACAGATGCAGGAGCCATTCAGCCCACAGCCGGCGGCATCAGGGCGGGGGGCATTGCAATCCCCTGCAGATACATTCACACCACAAATGAGGAAGTGGCCATGTCAGACGTGGAGAATGGAGCAGCTCTGCTTTGCAGGGTTATCGAAAAAGTGTGCGGTTGATCTACGGAGATTAATATGAGCAGGACGGTTCCCGAATTCGGAGGATACAAACTGAACAGAGCATGGACGGAGATAGATCTGGATGCCATTAAGTCAAACCTGGCAGGTATCCGCAGGTTATTGCGGCCATCCACCAAGGTGTGCGCCGTTGTCAAGGCAGATGCATATGGACATGGCGTCAAGGAGGTTGCCCACTTGTTTGCAGAGTGCGGCGTGGATTATTTCGCCGTATCCATGGCAGACGAGGCCCTGCAGCTCAGGCTGTTGGGAATAGACAAGCCCATATTGATTCTGGGCTATACAGACCCGGTCAGGGCAGATGAATTGGTGAAAAACAACATTACTCAATCCATATTTGACCTGGATATGGCCCAGGCCCTGTCCGACGCTGCCATCAGGCAGGGGACCAAATGCAAGGTTCACATCAAGATCGACACAGGCATGAGCCGGGTGGGCTTCCGGGCAGGCTACAATGCGGTTAAGGCCATTACGGCCATCAGCAAGCTGCCGGGGATAATTATCGAGGGCATGTTCACCCACTTTGCCACAGCAGACGAGTCGGACAGGACCTATATGGACTACCAGTTCGAGCTGTTTGAGGGAGTGGCGGAGGAATTGGACCGGATTGGCATCCACATTCCGGTGCGGCATGTGGCAAACAGCGCGGCTGTGATGATGTATCCTGAGACTCAGCTGGATATGGTGAGGCCCGGTATTATCCTGTACGGCATGTATCCATCCACGGAGGTGGACAAGAGCCGGCTGGAGCTGAGGACTGCCATGAGCCTCAAAGCCAACATTACTCTGATAAAGAAGATATACGCCGGGGATTCTGTGAGCTACGGCCGGACATTTACTGCAGACCGGGACATGCTGGTGGCAACCATTCCCATAGGATATGCAGATGGATTTATGCGCAGCCTGAGCAACAAGGGGTGCATGTTGGTAAACGGCCAGAGGGCACAGGTTATCGGCCGGGTCTGCATGGATCAATGCATGATTGACGTAACCCATATACAGGGCCCAATTGCGGTAGGCGATGAGGTGGTAATCTACGGCGTACAGGAATACTGCGGGCCGGAGGGCAGCTTCCGGGACTGCATCACCATCGAAGAGGTGGCTGCAACCTGCGGCATGATCAACTACGAGATGAGCTGCATTATCGGGAAGCGAATCCCCAGAGTGTACAAGCAAGGGGGAGAAATCGTGGACATAGTGAATTATCTGGTGTGATGACTGGGACACTGGGCCGCCGAACCGCCGGAGAAAATGGGCAGACATTTCCTGTCCCGCCGGGCCGGACTATGATAATAGGGTAAAAAAGGGAACGAGGCACATTACGCACTTCGTTCCCATTTTTTATAGTGTCAGATTTCCGTTTTGCAAATCCACCTTCAGCACTTGGCCGGGCTGCAAATCCCCCTGGAGAATCCGGCGGGCAATGATAGTTTCCAACTTCTGCTGCATGAGCCTGCGCAGTGGCCGTGCTCCGAAATTGGGGTCATAGCCGGTCTGAATCAGCCAATCCTTGGCAGCAGGCGTAAGCTCCACCTTCAAGTGCTTATCTGCCAGTCGCTCCCGGAGCTCATTCAGGAGAAGGTCCACGATATGGCCGATGTTCTCCTTGGTGAGGGGCTTGTAGAATACGATTTCATCCAGACGGTTCAGGAACTCCGGCCGGAAGGAGCGGTGCAGCAGCTGCTCCACACCTGCCCTGGCCTCAGGGCTGATCTCACCGTCCCGTATGCCCTCCAGGATAATATCGCTGCCCAGGTTAGAGGTCAGAATAATAATTGTGTTTTTGAAATCCACGGTTCTGCCCTGGCTGTCGGTGATGCGGCCGTCATCCAGCACCTGGAGCAATACGTTGAACACATCGGGATGGGCCTTCTCAACCTCGTCAAACAGCACCACCGAATAGGGCCTGCGGCGCACCGCCTCTGTGAGCTGACCGCCTTCGTCATAGCCCACATATCCGGGAGGGGCTCCAATCAGACGGGAGACGGAGTATTTCTCCATATATTCGCTCATATCGATACGGATCATATTCCGCTCATCGTCAAACAGCGCCTGGGCCAGGGCCTTGGCCAATTCGGTTTTGCCTACGCCGGTAGGCCCCAGGAACAGGAAGGAGCCAATGGGACGGTTGGGATCCTGGATGCCGGCCCGGGAGCGCAAAATGGCATCGCATACCCGTTGAACCGCCTCATCCTGGCCGATGACCCGACGGTGCAGAATATCATCCAGGTGCAGCAGCTTCTCTCGCTCGCTTTCCATGAGCTTCGCCACCGGAATGCCGGTCCAGCGGGCCACAATCTTGGCAATCTCCTCCTCAGTAACCTTATCCCGCAGCAGAGTATTTCCCTTGGCCTCCTTTTCACTGCGCTCTGCCTCTTCCAATTGGGCCTTCAACTTGGGCAGAACGCCGTATTTCAGCTCTGCGGCCTTGTTCAGGTCGTAGGCATTCTCCACCTGAGTTATGGCACGATTGGTCTGCTCGATTTCCTCCCGCAGCTTCTGAACCACGGAAATAGACTGCTTCTCGTTTTCCCATTTGGCCTTCATGGAATTGAATTCGTCCCGCAGGGCGGCAACCTCGCCGTTTATCTCCTGCAGACGGGACTCGGAAAGGGGATCATCGTCCTTTTGCAAAGCCTGGGCCTCAATCTCCAATTGCATTATTTTGCGCTTTTTCTCATCCAATTCCGTGGGCATGGATTCCATCTCGGTTTTAATCAATGCGCAGCCCTCATCCACCAGGTCGATGGCCTTGTCCGGCAGAAAGCGGTCGCTGATATACCGATCGGAGAGGACGGCTGCGGCAATCAGGGCCTGGTCCTGAATCTTAACGCCGTGGAACACCTCATACCGCTCCTCCAGGCCACGGAGTATGGAAATGGTATCCTCCACAGAGGGCTCCGCCACCAGCACCGGCTGGAAACGACGCTCCAGAGCAGCATCCTTTTCAATATACTGCCGATATTCATTGAGGGTGGTGGCGCCAATACAATGGAGCTCACCCCGGGCCAGCATGGGCTTAAGCAGGTTGCCTGCATCCATGGAACCCTCGGTTTTGCCGGCGCCTACGATGGTGTGGAGCTCATCGATAAACAGGATGATCTCACCTTCGCTTTTCTGAACCTCGCCTAAAACCGCCTTGAGACGCTCTTCAAATTCTCCGCGATATTTGGCACCGGAAATCAGGGCACCCATATCCAGGGAGAACAGCTTGCGGTTCTTAAGGTTCTCCGGCACATCTCCTCGGACAATACGCAGGGCAAGGCCCTCAGCTATGGCAGTTTTGCCTACGCCGGGTTCACCGATTAACACCGGGTTGTTCTTGGTTTTACGGGAGAGAATACGGATCACATTACGTATCTCCTCATCCCGGCCGATAACCGGATCCAGCTTCTGGGCCCGGGCCAGCTCCACCAGATCCCGGCCGTACTTGTTCAAAACATCGTAGGTGCCTTCCGGCTCCTGGCTGTTCACCTTTTGATTGCCCCGCAATTCCATTACGGTGTTCCAGAAGTTGTTCTTGTTTAATTGGTGGTTTTGGAACAGCTTCTTCAAGGTGGCGTCTGTCTGGTCCAATAGGCCGAACATCAGGTGCTCCACAGATATATAGGCATCCCCGTTTTTCTTGGCCTGCTTCTCGGCTGAATCCAGGGCCTTGCTAAGCTCGTTGCTGCAATAGAGCTGGGACTCAGCGTTTGCCAGGGTGGGCAATTGGGCCAGGGCAGCATCTGCGTCAGAGTCCAGACCCTGCACACCCATTTTCTTCAATACCCCCGGGACAAAACCATCCGGCTGATTCAATAATGCCAGCAGGAGGTGCAATTGCTCCAGTGCCGAATTGCGGTGGGAGGAGGCTAGCTGCTCCGCAGCTTGGATGGCCTCCATACTCTTTGTTGTAAATTGATTTGCGTTCATGGTAAATCTCCTTTCTGAACCGCCAATCCGGCAGTTCAATTAAGTCTATAAGTAAGTTGTCCGGAACACTGCACCGGCACAACATCAGATAATCAAGGGATCGGCGGCGTAATGTCGCATTTCCTGCTCAATCTGGGGCAGCGCCTGCCGAGGGTAATCGATGTTCTCGAAATACAGCTTCAGCGCTCGGTCGAAGGCGTTCACATAGTTGCCTATGGCCTGACCCATCAATCCGCTCTGGCTGTCAAACAGGGGGTTGAACCGCAAATTGCGCAAATAGCGGCCGTTTTCAATGGAATAGCTGGGCTCACTCAGGTATTTTTGCTCCAGGGCTGCCCAAATATGCTCAAATTGCTCCAGATAGTAGATCAGCTCCTGATTCTGAGTGCGCAATTGCACCTGCAACTGTCCAAACTCCGGCCGCTCTGAACGGAACAGCTCCACCCTATAGCGCACCGAGGGGTTGTACTTGAATTTCAAAGCACTGCGTACCGTGAGCATGGTGGCGCTGGGCTGCACCAGGGATTGAAATCCTCCTGCATCCAACAGCTCCATGAGCTGCTCCAATGTGGAGCGCATCCGCTTCTCGGGGGTCAACATGGAACAATATTCTGCCAGGATCTGGTTGATCATATTGGAGCGGTTGGTATGCATACGGTAGGCGAGCTGGTCCACCTGGGCAACCACATCGTCCATCAATACCAGGGAATAAACACTCTTTTTCATAGGACACCTCCTGGAATATATTGTAGGCGGTTTCTATAACTTGTCAAGCAGTTTATATAAATTTGCTTGCAAGTTATAATTTAGCCGGATATGGGGATTGATTGCAGGAAAATAAAAACCGGGCCACGTGGGCTCGGTTTTTATTTACAAGTGAAAAGTATTAGTTTGGTTATAGTAAAGAGGAAACTATGCGGCTGGTCTCCGGAACATGGTGTAAAACTTGTCAAGCTCTTTGACGAATCGAAGAGTGAATAGTCGAGCAAAGGGGCGTGGCGACCAGAACTCTTCACTCATCACTATCAGCTATTCACTGATATAGTGGACCATGGGAGCATAGGGTCCAGAACTCTTCACTCATCACTGTTAGCTATTCACTGATATAGTGGACCATGGGAGCATAGAGACCAGAACTCTTCACTCTTCACTATCAGCTATTCACTGATATAGTGGACCATAGGAACATAGGGTCCAGAACTCTTCACTCATCACTATTAGCTATTCACTGATATAGTGGACCATGGGAGCATAGAGACCAGAACTCTTCACTCTTCACTCTTAACTATTCACTGCGAAGCTTGCTTCGCCCTACCATTTTCTCCGCTTAGTCGGATCCACATAGGCTGTATGCCATGCGGCCACATCGCGGATGGTCTGTCCCATCTGGCTGACACCGGGACGGGTCTTGGTGAGCATAAAGTCAATCTCGCTGTTGCTGCCGCCGCCAATCCAGTTGGTTACGCAGATTCCCAGCATGTGCTCGTTCTCAATGAGGGGATG
>CAZCOE010000049.1:0-11683 GCA_964500525.1 uncultured Clostridia bacterium
CCTCCCACGCCCATCAGATAATCCGACCCGTATATGGGGGATACATTTTGGTCATTTTTGAACAGGCTGCTGGGTGCCAGGCGAAAACCTGCCTGATTGCTGCCATAGATATAGGAGTATGTCATATCCTGTTCCCCATAACTCAGGAAGCAAACCGAATCACGGCGGAAATCCACCTGGAAGTTGTCCTCCTGCATCATCAGCAGCTCTCCGGAGTTGAAGTCGTAAATGGCAGTTCCGCACTTGGTTCCATAGGGTGAAATAAAGAAGCTGAGACCTATCTGATCCTGTGTGGGATGCATGCCGAAAATGCTGAGAAAGTGCAGATCATAGGGCAGTTTCACTATAGCCGTTTCTCCGCTCCTAATGTCTGTTCGGTACAACTGCTGGTCCTTCAGGAAGAAGAAGCTGCTGCGGTCATGGGAGAAAACCCCATCGGTATTTTCCGGCGCAAAGCTGCCCACTTCCTCCAGGTTTTGATTCAAAAACCGGAACTTGTTGTTGTTCATGTCGCACAGCACATAGCAGCCATCGGAAAAGGACGCATTTCGCAAATCCCACCAGCCCTCCAGCTGTATGGCGCCCTTCACCGTGTCCTTGGCTGTATCCACCAGATTCAGATAAGTTGTGGTTGCCTGATCATCCGTCCAGCACAGCAGCACGCAGCCATCTCCTGCGGGGACAATGTTTGGAATGGTTTCCGCATGGACGCAGGTAAGTTGCTGGATTGGTTCAAGAGCCGTCTGAGTCTCCTCTATGGGCGGCATGGTTCCGTCTGAGGGGGACTGGGTTATCTCGCCGGGCCTGGAACATCCTGCCAAAAGGCTGACTGCCAGTAAAACGCAAAGTGTCAGTGGCAAAAACTTTTTGAATCTCATAGTACATCCTTCTTTTCTATCAATAGGTTTCAGAATCCCTGTATGCCGGAAGTCCCGGCTTAACAGGTTTCAAAACGCTGTAAAAAACTGCTTTAGTGGAAGCATTTTCTCTGCTTTGACGGAAACTCCCGGGGAAAAGTTCTATGCTTCCGTCCCGACTAATATGATACACCCCGGACGTCCGGTTCTCACCTGTAATTCCATCCAGTAATCCTGTTTCACTGATTCCGGTGTTCATGCAAAATGCCAATATGCCCCGGCTGCAAGGGTGAAACAGCCCCTGACCTGACAAGGCCAAGGGCTGGTTTTTCTGTCTGTCTCGGGCTGTATGTCCTGGGGATGGATTACTTCAAAAGGCGCTCCCATCGCAGTTCTCCCCAGCCGGTGGTATCAAATCCCGCCCGAATGCCGTCACACATGCGCTGCAGTTTCTGAATCAGTGCCGGGGATGCCTTTATTGCATCTGCATAATCCTCTCTGAACATGACGAACTCCATGATTCTGGCCCGATCCTCATGCTGATTTGTCATAGCATAGTTGTCGATAAAGTAGACTCCCTCGCTGCCGTTGCTTTCCAGTGTCCATTTCAGCGGATTCGGATCTATATTATCGATTTCAACTTTGTATTGGAAGCCGGGAGGGTTCAGCGCCGCCCATTCATCCATATTGAGAGGTGGGTAGCCTGTCTTCATGATTTTGTTCTCTGTGGCATGCCAGAGTTCGTGGCAGAGTACTCCAACTATTCCATCCGCGGTTACCTCAACAGCAATGTTGTTCCACTCATCCCTTTCATAGCAGATTCCCACTACGTTAAAATCATCTACCAGCTTTCCCACCGGCATAAAGCAAATACCTCCGTCCCCTTGAGAATTTTGGAACTGCTTGAAGAATCCCTCGGGATACATGGACATGCACTTCTCCAGAGCTTTGAGGAACAGCTTTATTCGCTGGGGCTCATCCGGGAAATTCATCTGGTCCGTGGTGATAATCTCATATTCGCAGGTGGCACCGGGCTCCGTACACTGGTTGGACAGCAAGATATGGACGCCGTACTGTTCTTCCAGTCTGTCTGCGAAGTCTCGCATCTCATCCAATTCTGCCGGGAGTTCTGCGCTGGAAAGGGTGTCCCAATAGGAGTTTCCCAGTTCCGGAGACACTGTGAGAGGAGACTCAGCCGATTCTGCCTGGCCAAATGATGAAAAGCTCAATCCGGATGGACGCAGCACATAGAGCTGAGATGTTCCGTTTTGGTATACACTGCCAATGATGGCTTTCTCTTCAGGGATATAGCACATGGAGGACATGGATCCGGTGATGCCCTGGTCCGCCAGAGAACATACTGTGATTTCATCACCCAGGCGATACAGGGAGGCCAGGTCTCCGTTGCTCATCAGGTATTCTGACCCCGGAATTGGTGTCACGCCCAGCTCACTCTTGAACATGCTGCCGGCTGCATGATAGAAACCGGTTTCCGGGCTGCCATAAGTATAGGAGTATGCCATTTCCTGTTCATCGAAATCCATCAGGCACACCGAATCTTCCCGGAAGGACAACTGAAGTTGATCCTCCTGGAGCATCAGCAGTTTCCCGGTGCCTAAGTCAAGAATGGCAGTTCCACACTTGCCTCCATAGGGGGAAAGATGGAATGAGAGGCCAATCTGATCTTTGGTAGGATGTATGCCTGAAATGTTCATCATTCGCAGGTTATAGGGAACTTCCACCTTAGCTGTTTCTCCACTGGCCAGGTCAGTTCTGAACAGAACCCGGTCCCTCAGAAAAAAGTAACCGCTGCGGTCATGGGAGAAAATGCCAAAGGTATTCTCCGGCGTAAAGCTGCCTGCATCCTCCAGATTCTGATTAAAGAAACGGAACTCATTGCTGTTTACATCCCCGAGCACGAAACAGCCGTCGGAAAAGCGGACATCCCGGGGACTCCACCAACCCTCCAGCTCTACAGAATGCTTTACTTTGTCCGCGGCGATATCCACCAGATTCAGGCAAGTGGTGTTGGACTTTTCATCCATCCAGCACAGCAGAACGCAGCCATTTCCGGCTGAGATAATTGTAGGCTGGACCTGGGCCTGGAAGCATGTAAGCTGCTGAATAGGCTCGACAGGTGCCTGAGTCGCCTCTGGGGGAGGCTGGGTTCCCTCTATGGATGACGTGTTATCTCCTACAGGGGGGTGAGTCTTCTCGCTGGGGTTGGTACATCCTGCCAGAAGGCACGCTGCCAGTAAAAAGCAAAGTATCAATTGCAATGGATGCAAATATTTTTTGACTCTCATAAAATAACCTTCTTGTTTTCAATTGAAGCTCAGACTGTAAAGAATCAGGAACCCCGGTCCAAACGATTGTCCGGGTCTTGTGGACTCTCTAGATCATTCGGATCAGTTCCAGCTGCACATAATCTGCGGGAGCTGTGGCGGATTTCATATCAGACAGTTTCCCATTCTCAAATTTCCAGGTGGTATCAATGGTTTCCCCTGCTCCGTTGGAGCCCAGATTTGCAAATCGGTTTTCACCGGCGTAGTAATAGCGGTCCCGATCCGTGCTGGTCAGCACCTTGACCGGAGAGCCACTTTGGTCCAGTGTGTACACATCGAAAACTATCTTGCCGTAATAATCATCTGTAATGGCTTGGGTTGCAGCAATAATCAATTCCTGCACTCCATTTCCGTCCAGGTCCTGCAGTGCGTAGCCGATATTATCTGCCGGTGCCAGACCATAGCAGTCGCTGATCATCAGGCTCATATTGTTTTGGTTCAGGTCACCGCCGCCCCATTTTTCGCTAAGTGCGGAGTGATATTTGTCCAGCAAATCCCCATAGGCCTCTGTGGCGTCCGGGGCAGCAGGAGCAGTTGGCTCCGGGCTGCTTGGCTCATCTGTCTGTACAGGGGACTGCACTCCGCCGGTGGTTTTTGTATCATTTTCAGTGTTTTTGCATCCGGTAACAGCAAAAGCCATAATCAACGCCAGCACCAAGCATATAATTCTCTTTTTCATCATGATTACCTCTCAGGTGGTTTGGTTCCGCAGTGCTCAGAATTTTGTTATCTCCATATTGGAAACCTGGTTTCTGAACTCGTTCACCTTCTGATCTGCCTGGGCCTGCTGGATATGCTCCCAACCGGATCCGTTAAACATTATCCAGGGGTCCTCAGGGTTTACAGAGGCATCGTACTCCACCGCCTCCAGATAGCCTAAATCCCGGTTGGCCTCGCACAGATACCACTTGGACACCTGGGAACTCTCGGAAGAAATATTGAGCAGTTTTCCTTCGCCGGCATAATACCAACGGTTGCGGTCTGTGGATTCCACCATCACAGTATGGTTGCCCTCCTCATCCTGAAGATAAACGGCAAATATCATTCCTGTGTAGAACTCGCTCTGAGAGTTAGCAGCAATAACCAGCTCCTTCAGTCCATTTCCATCCAGATCCACAACGGAATATCCTACAGAAGCCAGCTCGTCCTGGCTCAAGCACTCCGGGATCAGGGTGTTCAGAGATTTCTCTGCCATCTGGGCAGGGGTGTAATTGCCCTTAATAGCCTCCTGGTATTGGGAAATGAGTCCCTCAAAGCCGTTGGCTTCCACCTGCACATTGGCCTTATCCACTGTAATGTATGCTCCCTGGGTATATACGGGGCCGCCGTTGCCGGTAAAGTAGCACTTAATCTGCCAGCCGTCCATGGAATATGGGATATTGCTAAGCGTCAGCTTCCCTGTTCCCTGGCCCTGGATTTTCAGTCCTTCAAAGGCATCCGGCACCTTATCCAGCTCATATGTGGTCTTGGTATCCGGGCTTACAGCAATCCATACGATTTTCTCAGCATGGTCAGCACCGGCGTTGAAAACCGCCTCTTCTCCCTCGGTCACAGATGCACTGGTGGGATTCAGGGTAACAGAAACTGTTTCTGTGTTTGTTCCGCAGCTGCACAGCATTAATGCCATGAGCAGAATCAGGGTTAAGGTTAATTTCTTCATAGTTAATTCTCCTAACAACATTTTGTGATAATTTGAATCCCTCGAGCCCCGGCTTTTGTAACCTGATGAACGGGGATTCCATATTGATAATGTTTTATTCTGCAGCGGTTTCGCTTTTCTCCCGCAGCTCCGCTCCATGACGCAGCACAAGAGAGAACAGAATCAGGGCGATTCCCAGTGCCACAGCGGAACCGTTATCCCAGTTGCCATAGCTGGTCATGCCAAAGCACTTATAGATAACTGCGACGATGGCTACTGCCACCAATGGCATTACAATGGCCTTGATGCCCAGACTCCTGACCTGGTCGGCTCCTGTAGTGGTAAAGGGTGTGCCGTCCGCCTGCTCCTGCCTGAAGTAGCGGAGGGCAAATATGAGCAGAAGTCCGTCTGTCAGGGCTATGACAAAGCTTCCCAGCATCAGGGCAATCATCTGATCCAGGCTCTCAGTCTCGGTAAGATCCAGGATATAGTCCATGGGAACGCCTGCTATGTCGCCTCCCAGCCGCCACACAATGCCGGCCAACGCACCCAGCAGAGCAGTGCCTGCCAGGATAAAGCTTAGGATCATGGCAATTTTCGCAAGGGTTCCAAATACCTTGTATGTCTTTTGAATTGAATCCAGTGTCTTCATTGTTCTACTTCCTTTCTGTTTGATTATTTCTGTTTTTTATCTAGAGAGCCGGAATTCAGAGCGTCTTAAGCCACCCCAAGGCCATAATATGCCTCCGGCTCAGTGATCCTATAGCGTTTGTTTTGCTTCATTGGCTAAAAAACCGTTCCCAACGCACATTCTGCCAGCCGGTTGTGTCAAAATTGGCCCGAACAGCGTCGCACATCCATTTCAGCTTTCCGGAAATGGCAGGAGATGCCATCATCTGATCTCCAAAATAGTCCTTGGTCATGACATACTCCATGATTCTGGCCCTGTCCTCCAACTCGTTGGTCATGCCGTAATCATCGATAAAGTAGACCCCCTCGTCGCCTCTGCTGAACAGAGTCCATTTCACATAGTCCCGATTCTCCGGATCGTAGCCATGATGGTATTCAAAGTCCGGAGGATTCAGCTCTGCCCATGCGTTATCCTCAAAGGCAAAGGCATTCTGCTCCTTGATCTTGAATTCCGTAGCGTGCCAGATTTCATGGCAGATATAGCCTTCCATTATCTCCTGACGTATATCCACGGCAATGTTGTACCAGCCGTTGAACGAGTAGCTGACGCCTACGATATTTGAATTACTTTCCAGTTTGCCTACAGGCATGAACCGGATGCGGCATTCCCCTGCACAGTTGGTAAACTGCCGGAAGAAGCCCTCCGGGTAAAGGGAAAGACTGTAATCCAACGCCTTCAGGAAGCGAATTATTTGCGCCTGCTCATCCCCAAAACCCATCTTATCCGTGGTGGTAATCGTGTATATACAGGGCTGTACAGCCTGGGTGCATTGGCTGGAAAGCAGGATCCTGATACCGTATCGCTGCTCCAGCTGATCTGCATGGGCCCGGGCCTGTGCCAAACTATCCGGCAGTTCTCCTCCGGAAAGGGCCACATCGTAGGAGTTCCCCAGTTCCGAGGACACCGTCAGCGGAGACGGCACATTTACCGGCTGAGCAACCGGAGAGAAGTTAAGCTCTGAGAGCAGCAGCCGATAGAGACGGAATTCCCCATCCCGGAATACGCCGCCCACAATGGTCTGGGAATCCTCCAGCCAGCATGCGCAGCGAAATTCTCCGGAAATTCCATAATTCTTCAGAGAACAGGCATTGATTTCCGTCCCCAACCGGTAAATCCATGTATCATCACCGACTTCAGCCAGACAATCGGATCCGTCTACGACCAACAGCTCACAACCCTTTCTGAAGAAGTCTGAACCGGCATATTGGAAGTCCGACCCACCCTTTCCATAGGTAACGGAGCATGTGACGCCGTCCTCCTCATAACCCATGAGGAAAACGGTATCTCCGCTAAAGGATGCCCGGAGTCCACCTCGCTGCAGCATCAGCAGTTCACCGGATTTCAAATCCACGATGGCAGTTCCGTAGTCGCTCTCGTAGGGGGAAATCACAAAATTCAGAACCAGCCGATCCAACTTGGGGCTATAATCCGAAATGCTCAGAAAATATAGGTTATATGGCATCTCCACCCGGGCTGTTTCTCCGCTGTCCAAATCGGTGCGGAACAACATCTGCTCCTTCAGGAAGTAGTAGCTCTTCCTGTCAGATGAGAAAACTCCATCGGGATTCTCAGGTGCAAAGCTGCCAATCTCCTCCAGACTCCGATTCAGAAAATAGAATCGACTTTCATCCATGCTATAGAGGACGAAGGATTCATCCGAAACACAATATTCCCTCAAATCCTGATAGCCGCTCCGCTGAGCAGAAGCCTTAACTGTATCGCTGCCGGTATCCACCAGATCAAGGTAGGTTGTATTCACATCATAGTCCGTCCTGCAAAGCAGCACGCAGCCCTCACCGGCCGGAACAATGTTGGGCATGGTATCCATTTTGACTGAGGTCAGCTGCCTGACCGGTTCAGAGTCAGGCAACTTTCCCTCTGTGTGGGACTGGGTTTTATCCCCCGGCCCGGTGCATCCGGTCAGAAGGCAGACGGCCATGAAAAAGCAGAATATCATATGCAATGGATGCAATTTGTTTTTGACTTTCATAATAAATCCTCTAGTTCACAATTCCGTCACATTAGACGCAGATAATTACAATTTGTTTGCTTTTTTACCAAAGTTGTCCGGGACGTTTTAACTTTTCCTTTGGAGGAAACTCAGCATCGAACTTCTCTGCTTCCTCTTCGTCCACATAATATCCTGCCGGGGTATGGTACACTCCTGTAATTCCGTCCAGGAATCCCTCTTCCAGCTCTTTCAGGAGGAAGTAGGGCACCTCATTCTCTCTGGGTTCCCCATGGTAACGGATGCCCTTGGTGCTGGCAACCACGAAACCGGATTTCCCGTAGAAGTCGATATTTCCCTCAAAGCAAAGGGCTCCCGCACCCATTTCATTAGCCTTTTCCATGGAATAATCCAGCAATGCCTTGCCGTATCCCTGACGCTTGTACTCCGGCAAAATGCCAATGGGCCCCATGGTCATAATGGGAATCCGGCGTCCGTCATCTGCATCGATGAAGGCCCGCATAAACATGTTCTGGCCAATGAGTTTTCCATCCTTTTCCATAACGAAATTGAGCTCCGGCACAAAAGCAGGGTCATTTCTCAGGCAATGGAGCACATAGTGCTCCAGACATCCAGGGCGGTATACATTCCAAAATGCCTCTCTGACCAGATTTTCAACCTGTCTTTGCTCTTCTCTCTTCTCCAAACGAATAATATAGTTTTTATCGTTCAATGTAATTCACGCTTTCTTATAATAATGATTTGCGCTGCAACATGGCCTCAATGAGCCCTGTTCTCCCGGTGATCAGCGCAGGACACACCCCGGGATTAACGATTTGCTGCATGGCGTCTCTTACCCGCCAGCAGATTCAATACTATGTATCCGCCCACCAGCAAGAGGATTGTCCCCACCAGAATCAGATACATAGTGACGGTTTCCACCTTTGTGTCAAAGAAATAGATATTGCAGTCCACGCTGTCCTTGATGGCCTCCACTACCTGTTCCGGGAAGCCCTGTTGTCCCATTTCCTCGAACACACCTCTCAACAGGTGATTGCGCAGAAGGGACGTTCCATATGTGCCCGGCAGAAATGAAATCACCTTTTGCAGACCATCGGAGAAGCTGGAAATGGGCATATATGCCCCACAGATAAATCCGTAGCCGGCGCTGACGATGGTGCCCACTGCGGAAATCTGCCCCTGACTGGATAGGAAGAAGTTGATAGTGCTGGACAAGGCTGAGCCGAACAGAGTCAGCAGCAGAATGTCCAGGAAAAGCAATGCCACATCCGTTCCCGTCAGGTACCAGCCCACCTGAGACAGGTACAGCAGACAAATCGCCGCCGCGCCAAAGCAAACCATCAGGGTAGACAGAAGATTGGCAATATAGTATCCCAGCGCCAGAGTTCCCCGGCCCACAGGGGCCATGGTCAGATCCCGCCTTGCTCCCGAGACCTTGTCCTGGACCATCAGGAAATTGGAGCAGAATGCCACCGTTACACAGCACACTGCCAGCAGTGAGGAAACCAGCTCGCCGCCTACACAGCCACCAATAAGTGCATCGGAAACCGTGGCGCCTGCCGCCTCCAATGCGGAGCGGAAGCTATCCTCGAATACATTGCTAAGGAAGGTTGCATAGAGCAGCAGCAAAATCAAAGGTGTAATCAAGGACGTGAAGAACATTCCCTTATCCTTGAAGTAGAGTTTTGTATTTCGCCTGATCAGAGCAGTTAGTTGTCTCATTTCTCCATACCTCCTGTGAGCTTTTTCCCGGTGACTGCCAGGAACACATCGTCCATCCTGCCCTTGGTAATCTCATAATCCCGGAACAGCTCCGGATTCTGCACAATCAGCTTGGTGGCTGCAGCTGTATCCGGCACCGCTACGCGATAGGCGTCCCGAATCTGCTCATAGTGATACCCCAGGGAATTGACCTTCTCCTCTGTCACACCATACAGAGTGATAAAATCCCCGGTATATGTGTTTTTCAAAGTCAGGGGCGTTCCCTCCGCAGCGATTCTTCCGCTGTCCAGAATGACCACGTAGTCTGCGTCGGCGGCCTCTTCCATGTAGTGGGTTGTGAGGAACACGGTCATATGCCGCTCTTTGCGCATTTTGGATACCGCATCCCACAGGAGCATCCTGGTCTGGGGATCCAGTCCGGTGGTAGGCTCGTCCAGAATGAGTATACGGGGGTCGTGGATCAGAGCTCGGACAATGTCTATTCTCCTCCGCTGGCCGCCGGATAGCTTGCCCACCGGCCGGGACATCAGATTCCGGAACTCCAGCAGCTTATCCAGCTCATCAAGCCGCTGTTCCAAGGCCTTGCCGGTAATCCCGTACAGTGCTGCCCGGATTGTCAGATTGTCCCTTACGGACAGTTTCTGATCCAGAACAGAATTCTGGAAAACCACTCCCAGGCTGCGCTTCACTGCATTGGCGTCCCGCTCCGGGTCCGCACCCTGAATATGTACGCTGCCGCTGTCCTTGGCCAGCTGGCCGCAAAGTATATTGATGGTTGTGGACTTGCCTGCTCCGTTGACGCCCAGGAAGGCGAACAGTTCACCCTCCTTGACCCGGAAGCTAAGGTCGCGCACCGCCTTTACTTCTCCAAATGATTTTGAGAGATGTTCAATCTCGATAATGTTTCCCACGTATTTATACCGTGCCTTTCTCTTGTTGTTATATTATTTTGCCCATTTCTATTCGCATGTTGTGCATCTCCGGTCCCGCATTGGAATACGCAAACCGATCAAATCCGATGATTTCAAATCCGTTTTTCCCATAGAAGGATATGGCGGGGAGATTATAGCTCTGGGTTTCCAGAACAGCCATCCTTGCGCCGCTTTTCTCCGCATCTGTGAGGATCCGATCCAACAGCTGCTTCCCCAGGCCTCCAAGGCGATGAGACGGTTCAAAAATGCAAATGTTCGAAATTCTGAACCTGTTATTCCATTTTTCAGGAAACCCCTCCACAAAGCCTACCAGATTACTGCCATCAAAAGCGCCATATGCCACCGGATTATCCAGCCAGTCAGCCAGCATTACATCCTCTAATGGCATACTGATTCCACCCGGGACCTTTACCCATTCCAGAGAGAAGCCATAGTCCTGAGGCTCTATCTCAAGGTAGGCATCTGAATAAACCTCTGTCTCGAATTCTCTTCCCGCATATTGTTCATAGTCCAGTTGAACTATTCTGATCATTTTATCTACTTTTCCTTTTGAAGTTTGGCCAGACGGCGGTTCAGGTCGTCCGCCTCTACACAACCCCATGCCCAGTCCACCAGTGATACTCCCACAAATACCAGCAGCACGAAGCCTGCTACAATACAGGCACTGCCAATACCGTCGATTCCGTGGAATCCAAAGTGAACCATGGACAGCACAATGGCCTCAACCATCAAAACCTGCAGAATCTTTCTGAACACAATCTGCTTTATTGTCAACCTCTCCGGCTGAATGGTGAGTAGTGTTGGCATGGTGCACAGCAGGGCCATCAGGGCAGGCACAAACATGTCCCCATAGCCCAGCTTGGTATCCGGTCCCAGCAGCATACCGCAGGCTCCTATGGCCACAGAAATCAGGAAATGGCATGTCAGAAACACCCCTGTCAACTTCTTAAATGTCTCTTTCATCCTCAGTCCTCCATCAGCTTTCTCTTCAATTCCTTGGCATACATTCTGGACACCATAATGTCTTCGCCGTTTTTCATTCGAGCGAAGAACCTGGAGTCCAGAGCGGGGCGAAAGGATTCGATCTGCATAAGGTTTACCAAAACCGACTTGGAGCAGCGTATAAACTTACGATCCACATATGAGGTCTCCAACTCATACAGCCGCCTTTTCACGCTGTAGACTTCCTCCGAGGTATAGGCAAATACCTGATCCCCCACTGCCTCGAAGTAGAGAATGTTTGCCAGGTCCAACTGGTAGGCGGCATCGTGGATATACCCGGTCAAAATGTTGCCCTTCATCAGGGCATACTCCCGGATATCCTCAAAGTCCTTTGTCATCTCCACGCATTCGAGAACCACCTGTTCCTCCTCCCTGCGGAGAACTTTACGTATGGAGACCTGCATACCGTCCACCTTCCTTTCTCCCTACGGTTCTATCATAGGAAATTGCTTTTGGGAATTCAACCCTCCGGGGATGAGTTACAATTTTCGTCGATGAAATGCAAAATTTATTATAATTCGACCAT
>CAZCOE010000050.1:0-8695 GCA_964500525.1 uncultured Clostridia bacterium
GTTGATTATATAAAAATAGTCACCGAAAAAGGCGGCTACGGCATAATCCATATTATGTTGTAATGCATAGGTAAGAAAAAGCGCTCACGACTGATTCGTGAACACCAATAGCAAAAAACCGAAATAAATACTCAGGCCTTTTCATTTTTTGAGTTTGAGAAGGCTTATTTGTGCTGCGTCAATTTCGACAATCCTCTTACAAATCATACTTTTTTCGACAAAAATCTTGTTTTTTTCTCTGAAATAATGTACAGTTTATGAATATGATTGGGTTAGTTTTAATTTTTTGTATGTAGAATTACAACATAATATGGATTATGTCATAGCCGCCGTTTGGGGTGGCTATTTTTATATTATCAACCGCATATTTTCCATACGTTGGCGGTGTTCGTTGCCGGTAGTGATAATATAAATTCGTGTGGTGTTGATACTGCTGTGACCGAGAATATCGGCGAGTTTGGCGATGTCCTTATCGATGCCATAGAATGTTCGTGCGAACAGGTGGCGCAGATTATGGGGAAACACCTTTTGGGGATTTACCCCTGCCTGTTCACAAAGGCTTTTCATCTCCCGCCAGATGTTGGTGCGGCTCATCAGTTTTCCATTGCGGGTTATGAAGATTGCCCCCGATGATATTTTTTGCTCTGCTGCATAGCGGAGCAGTTTCTTTTGCAGTTCTCTCACAATAAACACTGAACGCGTTTTGCCTTTTAGCGAAACCACCGCTTCACCCCGCTTTACTGCTTCCACCGTGATGTATTGCAGCTCACTGACACGGATACCCGTTCCACATATTGTCTGGATCAGCAAGTTCAGACGTTCATTGCCCTTTTGCTTGGCGGTGTTTACCAGCCGCATATATTCCGCTTTGGTCAGTTCTCTTTCTTCGGAACGGTATATCTGTCGCTGTAGCTTGATAGACTTTACCTTCAAATCTGCCCATCCGAGAAATGAAAACAAGCTATTGATAGATGCCAGCATTGAATTGATGCTGCGTGCAGCATAGCTATGGGATAGAAGATTGTTTTTGTATGTAATAACAGTTTCCTTTGTTATCTCCCCATCGTCCGCATATGCGGCAAATGCACTTACATCACGGATATACTTTTCTACAGTGTTTTCGCTCTTTTCCTCACTTTTGAGATATTCGGCAAATGCCACTATTTGATCTTCTGTAAGTATTCTTCCTTTCATTTTATTTACCTCCGGATAGTTTTTGTAACATTTTATCCGAAAAGTATGATTATAAATTGTCAATATTGTTTTAGGTAAACAGAGCGTCAAAAACGTCCTTCATATACTGCGTGCATGTGTCGGAAGTGGTATCGTGGACTCCTCTTTTTTGATGCATCTCTACGCCTACACAGCTGATTCCGCCTGACCCAGCCGCCGCCTGAGCCTGCGCAGGTAGATCAGGTATGCAATTGCCAGCCATATGGCACAGGCCAGCCACAGCACAGGCTCTGTGAAACACACAGCCAGGAAGCCATATGCGGGCACAAACCAAAACGCCGATATCAATTTGCCAAACAGCTCTATCAGGCTGGAAAACACCGGCATTACCTTGGATCCGATGACCTGGAGTCCCACCCTCAGCACAAACAAGGGGCCCAGTGCAAGATAGAAGGGGTAGTTGATTTTGAGGAACAGGTGCGCATTGGAGATTATCTCCGGATTTTCCGTTCCTGTCATTATTCTTACCATAAATGGTGCGCACAGGTACATAAACACAGTGGACACCGCCGTCCAGGCAAAGCCCATAAATATAACGTCTCTGAAGGCCTTGGTTACCCGGTCGTATTTGCCTGCTCCGTAATTCTGGCTGGCAAACGTGGCTGTTGCATTGGCAGCGGTGGACAGAGGCGACATGCCCAGGCTCAGCAGCTTCCGGGCGTCTGCGTTGGCTGTAATATAGGTCTTGCCCAGATTGTTGATGGAGCCCTGCATGGCAACTGAGCCAATGGCGTAGATGGAGCTGGTAATTCCCATGGAAATCCCTGTGCCAAACATATCCAACAGGTATTTCCAGTTGATGCGGAAGTGTTTCCTGCCTGGCACCAATTCCGGGTAATTTCTCAAAACATACACAAAGCACATTACTGCGGACATACCCTGGGCAATTACTGTGGCCAATGCCAATCCCGAAACCCCGAAAAACGGCACCACAACCACAAACAGCACATCCAAAGTGATGTTGATAAAGCAGGAGATAATCAAGAAAATCAAGGGTCTGATGCTGTTGCCCACTGCATTCAGCATGCCGGAGCCCATGTTGAAGAACAGGTTGGTACACAGTCCTGCTACGATAATTATGGCGTAGGAGTAGGCGTCCCTGAATATTTCCTCCGGCGTATTCAGGAATATCAGCATTCTCCTCATACATGACACGGCCAATGTGGTAAAGACGATGGTGGAGACTATGTTGAGCAGCAGGGCCATGGCCACTGTGTGCTTAACTTTATCCGGGTCCTTTCTGCCAAAGGCCCGGGCGATCATCATGCCAAATCCGCTGTTCATCCCGTTGGCAAATCCAATAATCAGGAATGAGAACTGGGTTGTGGAACTGATGGCTGCTATCACATCGTCTCCCAGGGCGTAACCTGCCACCATAGTGTCGAAAATGTTGTATAGCTGTTGGAAAATGTTGCCCACGAACATGGGTATGGCGAAAAACAGTATCAGCTTCAGCGGGCTGCCCACTGTCATATCTACTGTCCGGCTTTGGTTAAAAACTGTCTTGAATTTCTGGAACATAACTCTATTACTTGATTACTTGCCGGCAACCAGATTGTTGATCCAGCTGCCCTTCTTTAACAAAATTGACCCAACGACGACCTTAATCAGGTCGCAGCTGTAAACTGCCAGGAAAATGGGGATTACTCCCAGTGTTGTAAACCTGGACAGCACAAATGCCAGGGGGACACAGATGGCCCAGGTAAAGGCGCTGTCAAACAGGAATGTGATAATGGTCTTGCCTCCGCACCTCAGGGTGAAGTACACCGTATGTACAAATCCGTTCACCGGCATGAACAGGGCGTTGATCATCAAAAATGTGGCCGCAATGTCCTTAACCATATCGGTGGTCTTGTATATCTCAGGTATCAGGTGGGCGGTAAGGAACAGAATAATTCCAAAGGCCGAGCTGGTAATAACCGAGCAGGTGATAAGCTTGCGGTCCTCATCCCGGGCCCGCTCCGGCTGCCCAGCTCCCAACAGCTGTCCCACTATAATGGATACCGCATTGCCAAAGGCGAAAAAAGCGCAGAAGAACAGGTTGGATACTGTGGAGCTTATGTTAACTGCGGAAACCACCTCCAGCCCCCTAGTGGAGTAGCACTGGTTCAGAATAGTCATACCGGCAGACCACAGAGTCTCGTTTAACAGCAGAGGCGCTCCCTTGCGAATAATGTCCAGCGCCAGATCCTTGGGAATTCTCAGGGATTTGTATGCACCTACAATAAATTGATTCTTGGCCTTGTTGCAGTGAGTCCACAATATGAGTGCGCCCACCTCCACATATCTGGATACCACAGTGGCTATGGCTGCACCCCGGACTCCCAGCTCCGGAGCTCCGAACATGCCAAAAATCAGAGCATAGTTCAATGCACAGTTCACCGCCACTGCCAATACTCCCACCTTCATGGGAACAACGGTCTCGCCGCATTCCCTGAGGGAGCTGGCATAACAGTTGGATATGGCAAAGGCCGGCAATCCAGCCAGCATAATCCACATGTACTGTTTGCCGTAGTTAAGGGTGGCTGTCATATCCAGGTTCTCCTGGCCCTCGTGGATAAACAGGGAAATAAGCTGATTGTGCCAGGGAATAATCGCACCTATAAAGACCACTGAAATTGCCATACCCACAATAATCTTGGCCCTGAAGCAGTGGCGAACCCCTTCTGAATCGCCCTTGCCAAAGAACTGGGCGGAGAATATACCCGGGCCGGCCACGCTGCCGAAAATGCACAGGTTGAAGACAAACAGCAGCTGGTTCACAATGGATACACCGGTCATCTGCTCTGTGCCGATCTGACCCACCATTATGTTGTCCAGCAAGCTGACAAAGTTGGTTATAACATTTTGCAGCATGATTGGGAGAGTAACCACCATAACCTTGCGGTAGAAGTTCCTATCTCCTATGAATTTGCCTATAAAACTTCTCATCTGACACCAATTGATATGTATAAATCCGTCGTCTGTTCTCTATTTCCGAATGGAGTATACTAGAGTAATTCCACAAAGTCAAAGCATGATTTTATTTGCTGTGAGAGAAAATTTTTTGTTGAAAAAAGTCGGTGATTTCCATTAGTATATATTGCAAAACCCTGGCAAAACAGAAGGAGTTTTTATGAGCGTTAAAGTCGTTATGTTTGATCTGGACGGCACACTGCTGCCAATGGACCAGGAGGTATTTGTCAAGGCGTACATGGGGAAGCTGGCCGCCCATATGGCTCCCTACGGCTACGACCCGGATAAGCTGGCGAAATCCATCTGGGCCAGCTTCATGGCTGTGATCGGAGCAGACGGCAAGTTGAGCAACGAAGACATGTTCTGGCAGAGTCTCAATTCCATCTACGGCCGGCAGGTTAAGATGGATATGCCTATATTTGATGAGTTCTACAAGGACAAATTCCAGGAGGTTTCCAAGTCCTGCGGATATAACCCCATGTCAAATCGGGTAGTGAAGTTCCTGAAGGACAAGGGGATAACTCTGATTCTGGCTACCAATCCTGTGTTCCCTGCTGTTGCTACCAATAGCCGCATCAGATGGGCCGGGCTGAATAGAGAGGATTTTTCCCTGGTCACCACATATGAGAACAGCCACTTCTGTAAGCCTAACATTAAGTACTACCGGGAGATCCTGGATAAAATGGGATTGGACCCGAGGGAGTGCCTTATGGTGGGCAATGATGTGGCCGAGGATATGATTGCCGGGACTCTTGGCATGGATGTATTCCTGGTCACCGACTGCCTGATCAACACCAAGGGGCTGGACACTTCAAATTACCCCAGTGGCAGCCTAGAGGACCTAATGGGCTATTTAGCAGACAGAATATAACATAAGGAGACGAAAATGTACCTGTACGAGCTGCATATGCACTCAATGGAGGCCAGCAGATGCGCCAGCTCCTCTATTCATGACATGATCCGCAGATACAAGGAGATTGGTTTTTCCGGAGCTGTGGTGACGAATCACTTCACCGGCGGCAACACATCTATAGATAGGGAGCTGCCCTGGAACAAACTGGCAGAGGAATACTGTGCCTGCTACTATGACGGGCTCAAAACTGCCCGGGAACTGGACTTTGATTTGCTGTTCGGCGTGGAGCAGGGCTATGCCAGAGGCAAGGAAATCCTGGTGTATGGTATAGAGCCCCAGCTTATGATGGAACATCCGGAGCTCAGGGCAGCGGACCTCCCCATCTGGAGCCGGGTGGTGCGAAGTGCAGGGGGCTTCATTGCCTTGGCCCATCCCTTTAGGTCCAGGTACTATATCCCCGACCCCATGGCCATGCCGGACCGCCTGGATCTGGTAGATGGCTTTGAGGCATACAACCGGTGCAACGCCCCGGGAGAGAACCGGGAGGCCATGGAGCGAATCTCACCCACAGGGCTGATTGCCATAGCCGGCAGCGACTGGCACGACACAAACTTCAATGCAGCAAACGGTGTTGCGCTGCAACACAGAGTCCGCACCTCCCGGGAGCTGGCAAGGTTGCTGAAGGCCGGAGATTTTGAGCTGATAAAATAGAGAAAGAGCCGGGTGCAGTTTGCATCCGACTTTTGTGTTTGCTTAGAATTTTCCGTGTTTGCCTATAGCTATGTACTTCTCTGTCTTCGTTTATGTCTCTATTGTGTACTTCATAGGAGTAAACCGGATTCCATTTATTTCTTGCTCTTCGGATTGGGGCTTAAACCCTAAATGAAGGTAAAACGGCTTGCCATATGGTGAAGAATTCAAGGTAATCTCCTGCAGCTCAGGGTTTTCTCTCCCAATATCCGTCAACAGATAACGGAATATTGAGGTGGCTACACCTTGCCTATGGTATTCCTTCTTGGTGAACACTAAGTTGATGTGTGTTTTATTTGAACGCATACCTATAATCCCAATGATTCTGCCATTATGGAATGCTGCATATATGGGACAGATACCCTGTTTGCATTTTGAAATAAACTCCTCATTTTCAATGATATCTCTCCTGAATGTATCAGTCCCCTCCGGTTTATAATCCGGTGACTCGAACTGCAAAAAAACTTCCCATGCCAGGTCAAGGGCTTCCATAACTTCATCAGCATTTATTTTTCGAATCTCGTACATTTTTACCTCCCCCATCATGAAAACCTTCTTTCGTCTGATCTGGGTATAATTCTGTGCCTTTGAACTTTTTTGAAAACAAAATATAAATCAATATCCCCTCTATGACCAGATCATATATTCTGAGCCGGTGGAACAGGAGAATGGATGACAGAATGGAGACTGCCACGATTCCAACTCTGATCACCACTGAGAATACGCCCTTTTCCTTTGATTTCCAAGCCAAAGCTGCCAATACGGGAGAACAAAGAGCAAACAGAGTCCAGCCGATAATGAATTGCGTGCCATATACTCCCTGGGTCATCAAGGCAACGGGAGTCTTCATCTTTCCCTATGGATTTTCTTGACCACTCCCATCCGGCAGCACAGGCTTTCGCAGGGTGCCTCCGGCTTTCCCGACAGTTCTCTGAGCTCTCTTTCCACACAGGCCAGACGATTTTTCATATAGTGGACGACGACAAAATCCACCTTCTCCAGACGATTTCGATTCTCCTTCAAAAAGGCTCTGACAGGCGGGCATACCGAAAATACCCATACAGGAGTGCATACCGTGACATGCCTGTATTTGGAAATATCCCGGTCCAGGGGTAAAATAGTCATTCCCCAACGATGCATGGCGAACCGTCCACACCACCAGAAGCCGAGACTGCCTGATACCCGCTGGTCGGTTTTGAGCTCCAGAATGTCTGCACCCAAGGCATCGGCCTTTTCGTAGGCAATTTTCTTCACATATCCCATTCGTGAAAAGTAAACCACCAGCCGGCTTGGATCTGTCCCCACCCTTTTGTATGCGCTTTGGTCAAAGGTGAATTGCTCCTGCTGATAGAATACAAGGCATATGTACCCGGTTATTGCCTGGAGAAGTCCAAACACAAAATAGATGGTGGACATAAAGTTCAGCGGGAACATATAAAACTGAATGCAAATCCACAGCATTAGCGTAATGCCGAATACCATGGCGAGCCATATGCCTGATTTCCGCCTGCAAATCAGCAGCACTGCCGCAGTCAGGTTGGTAATGCCGTTGACAATCAGCAGCGCAATACCGGGAAAGACGAAATCCCGGAACAGAATATCCGCCAGGGGCAAAACCTGGAAATAGGGCAGCATGGCATCCATCCCCATGGCCTTGCCTGTGGGGTCCAAGAGCATCCCCGTGCTGCCGGCCACAGCCCCTATTCCGATGAACAGAGTCCAGAAGATCAATATTTTTCTGAAGCGGTTATACCTTAGTCTAGACATATTATGCAATGAATTCCTCCAAGGAGGGCTGTTCCTTCTCTTTCCAGGATGGCTTCAGCTGCTGTGTAATACCATCGATCCCCATCTTATCCTCCATAAGGCTAATAATTAACTTCTGAATGGCTTATTAAAGGACCCAATTTCTATTAAATTTCCCTCCGGGTCTGCAATATAACAAGTTCTTTGTCCCCAAGGTTCCATTTCCGGTTCTAAAACAGAAACAGCCCCCTTACTAACAGCATTTGCATATTCTGCATCAACTTCTTCGAACGTATCGACGTACAAGGCAATTTCCGCATGCCCATTAAGACCTTTTATGTACTCATATTTACGACATGTCATTTTTTCAAAATCTTCTCTTCCATAAAGAAGGAATAATGTGTCATCTTTTATCAAATACACATTAGGAGTATCTTCACCTTCTTTGATTTCGAAGCCTAGAACATCTCTGTAAAAGCGAATCATTTTTGCCATATCATCTACAAATAAGCCAAATCCATCAAGTCTCATTCTCTTTGCCTCCATCAACTACAATCTTTCTGTATCAACAACCGCTGCTGCGTGAGTTAGAAATATAACTGGTTTTTCCATACACCGACCCATAGTAAACCATTCAACCCGGATATAATCCGACAAATTTCGACGCAACCCGAACGAACTGTTTATTCCGCAGCGTTTGAGCCTCTCTCCACATCCACCCTGATTTTGCCCTGAGCCTTTTCACCCTGAACCGAAATGGCGTAGATGCCGTCTGCGGAGACATTTATTGTAAACTCATTGACTGTGGTTCCGTCTCCCTGATAGATAGCTGTGCCGTTCGGGGATGTGATCTCCATGCGGAGAGACCCCTTCTCCCTTTCGAATTGGACCCTGAGGGTGTCCCCCTGTTCCAAATCCAGAACATGGTAGTCACTGCCGTTCATGGCTGTGATATCCAAGACATAGGAATCCCCGGTTTTTACGGTCTTCCCTGCAAAACTGGGGCCGCATCCGGTCAAAAGCACAAGGAGGCAGAGGAAAAACGCAATGCCGATTATTCTCTGATGTTTCATGGAAATCTCCTCCCCTCATGATTCCATTTTGCCATAAATGCGGTTGAGGAGGTAGTCTTTTTTGATAGCTGATTGTGTCAAATAT
>CAZCOE010000051.1:0-28588 GCA_964500525.1 uncultured Clostridia bacterium
GCATCTGAGGTTGTGCCGGAAGTAAAAAGCAAAATAGACATTTCGTAGGGGTCTATCTTGGCGTTCAGGTAATCCATGTTGCCCTGGGCAAGGAGTTCATTACCCTCTGCAATCAATTCAGACAGAGAAACTGTGTTAAACTCCGGGTCGGTTTTGCTGCCCATGCATACAAAAAGTGAAACTGTGGGACATTTATCAGAAATGCCCTTGATCTTTTCAAAATATTTGTCAGAGAAGATAACTGCAGAGGCCTCTGCGCGTTCAATCATGTTTACTATCTCTTCCCCGGGCAAGTCCTTGTCGATAGGTACGATAATGCCCACGCCGGTGGCTGTTGCCATATATCCCACTGTCCATCCGTAGCAATTCTCGCCTAAAACTGCGATTCTCTTGCCCTTGAACCCTCTGGCAACAAGGGCTGTGCCCAGTGCATATACGTCGCTGCCGTATTGCTTATATGTAATAGGCCTATAGGGCTGATTGTGGGAATCCTTAACCAGGAACAGGGTTCTGTCGCTGTACTTATCAAGGCTGTTTTGCAACAAGTCCTTGATGTCGGTAACCTTATCCATCTGGTAGAGTTTTAGCTTCATATTGGTGTCTCCTTTGCAATTCTCAAGCGCTGAAAAAGCCAGAAATATAACTTAGGTATGGTATACCATTTTTAATAAAATTTCAAGCCTTGCCCCTTCGGTCCAGTAAAGAGCAAATAGCAAAGTGAATAGCAAAGAATGTTTCGCTGTGGTCCCTGCGTTCCTGTAATCAATCATCGCTTTTGGAATACCACGGCGCTTGTCAGGAGTTTTCTGAAATCCTTTTATGTGATTGGAATTACCCACTTTAATCCATAGTTACTCATCCAGCCATTTCAATAAATTAGGAAAACCCTCCTCAAAGCTCAATAGTTCTTCCTCATTTACAGAGATCCCTACAATTGGCATTACATAGCCATCACCGAAATATTATGCAGCGGTAATAAAGTCAACTTGATCTCCAATTTCAATTCTTTGATCTATACCGTTCTGCTGAACAATCGACAGGTTATCACCAACGATTTTGAAACAACTGTCATCAAACTGTGGACTCAAATCTGAAAACCCGATATACAGTGCCGATTTATCCTCATCATAAGAAATGAATGTTACAATTCCTGTCGCATTTACATAATTGCTTTTTTCGGAGTAATACTCCTTCATTTTTGTTTTGTACATGAAGTCGAGAATGCGAGCAAACACAGTCAACTGCCCAATTATGATATGATTTCCTTTTCAATAACTAATTCATATTCTTCGTTCATTTTTGCAAAAAACCATCATAATGATCATGGCTACCTTCAGGTAAATCGCTATATGCCATATATAGCATTTGTTTAGCTATAGAAGCCAGCGCGCCTTTGTTTGCTGATATAACAACATTATTATCAGCAATATTTATTGCGAATTTCGAACCATTTTCCAAATAACATCTAAATTGTCTCCATCGTGATCTGGAATAACTAAAGTATCTTTCATTATAAACCTCATCTAATTATCAAAAATATAAACGTGAACAGATTTGCTCATCGTCCTTGCTTAGTCGGCACTAAAGTGCAATACATGGAGATAGATTCAGCAGAGAAAACCAGCCAAACGAGGGAAGGCAGTTATCCGTTGCCTAATTTGCTTGTCTTACACTCTTCATGAGTTGCTTCTAACAAATCAAACACATCACATAAACAAGTATCGATTGTCGCCCATGTTTTACCAATGTTACATTCATTGTTTTCATGTTCAATTGCATAAACGCCAGTTCCATCAGTATCGACATACAAATCCAACCTAATATACTTATTGTCAGGCCCATAGTAATGTCCAAATTTCAGCCAGCTTTCGGGTATACTATACGGTCGATCTAAATCTTCAATGCTGATATTATATGGCTCAATATGTTCTCGATCATCTGTTAAAGGAACTCCATAGATTGAAAAACAACTGCGAGAAATCCGTATGCCTTTCTTTCCGACACGACGTACACTCCAAAAAAGATCTGCCCCGTTCATAGTCTTAAATAAAACCAATAATTCCCTTGGGAAAGTTTTCTTATAGTTTTTAACCAGTTCTTGCATGACCCGTTCTGGCATAGGTAAAAATACAATATGTTTTGCAAGTGGTGGTGTATCATCACATATGTCATATAGCAATGCCCTATCTTTTATCCCGCAACTTCCTATGCAATATTTGTTATTCAAGTCTTCTATTTTCGATAGAAATTTCACTCTATATACCTCCCTTTCACTAGCGTATAGCACACATTATTCAGCTTCAGTCCCAGGGATTCCGCCAGGGCCACAGAAGCCTTGTTGTTCACATCCGTATGGTACAGGATTATGCAATTATCTGTAGTTCCGTACAAGGCGTGGCGTACACACCTGGATGCCCATCCTCTGCGGCGGCGTATTTTTGCGGTATAGACCCAGATTGGCTCGATAATAGAGCCATAGCCATATTCGTTTTTCTCAATGGTGCAAATAGTAATAGGAGATCCGGCCAATAATCTGCCGTATACTGTGCAATTGTCGCTGTCCAGGGGCAAGGAGCCGCAGTACATAGCAGTCTGCTCATCCACCAGATTGGAAACAATGCTCATTTCGTCCAGGGAAAGTCTATGAATATCCCCTGACAGTTCAAAGTTCAAACCAACACCCAGGTATTCGGCCACCTGGTCATAGAGCTTGGCTCCACCGGTCTTTAAATGTTCTGAAAGCTCTGCACTGTTTGTATGGATAAGGCACTCAGCCCCGGCATATCTGTTGGCGCAGTCATGGAGAATCTCATCTGCAGCATCTGCGTCCAGGCCAAACAGCCATATTTCCATGGAGGGCTGTTCTGCCTCAAGGGACATACAATTCAGCACCGCTGTTGTTTCTCCACATGTGGCCAGCAAATTGATTCCCTGACCTGCAGGATATGTGTCGTTTTCGTCTGCAAGGAATTGGAGATAGTATATATTGCCTGCATTTCCAATGTGATCAGCATCATCCAGGGACTTGAGGAAATCCCGGATATTGTGGGAATAGCTAACCATTATAGGCCACACCTCTGGGAAACAGCCTCAAACATAACGATTGCTGCCGCAGTTGCAGCATTCAGGGAATTAACCTTGCCCATGAGAGGAATCTTAACCAGATGGTCGCAATTGGACATGACCACTCTGCTCATTCCCTCTCCCTCACTGCCGATAATCAATGCAATGGGGCCCTTGTAATCCACATCCTTGTACATCTGGGATGCTCCGCCGTCTGTGCCCACAATCCATAGGCCCTTTTCCTTGAGCTCCCTGATGGTTGCTGAGATGTTTACAACTCTGGCAATCATCATATGCTCACAGGCGCCTGCAGATACCTTGGCTACAACAGGAGTAACCTGGACTGACCTGCGCTCCGGTATGATAATCCCATCCACTCCTGCACATTCGGCAGAACGGATAATGGCTCCAAAGTTGTTGGGATCGTTGATGCCATCCAGAATGACGATAAAAGGTGCGTGTCCCAGGTTTGCCGCCCGGTTCAGAATATCATCCACTGTGCAGTATTCCTTGGCAGAAGCCAGGGCTATTACACCCTGGTGTGAGCCTACCACTGAAATCTTGTCCAGGGCGCTGCGCTCCACCTCTGCCAGAGGAATCCTGGCCTCCTTGGCCAGGTACATTATCTTGGCAATAGTGGAATCATGGGAACCTTTGGCAATCATGATTCTGTTTATGCTGCGGCCTGCCTCCAGAGCCTCCAGACAGGGGTTGCGGCCCTCAATCAGGTCGTCTCTGTCATAGTTGTTCTCCCCGGATACAGAGTGGGCCTTGGGCTGGGGTCTGAATCCACCCTTAGAGGATGAATCATGTGCCGGTGCCCTGCCGGTTCTACGGGAATTTGTGTTTTGCGACTTGGGGAAACTGCCCTTGGCCTTTCCCTGATTATACTTTCTATCCATTTGCGCTCCCTATGGAAATCTGCCCGATAATATCGTCTGCCTTGGCCATCAATTGGGCCAGCCTGTCGTCGTCTCCCTTGAGATAGAGAAAGCCCAGCAGGCACTCAAAGGCTGTGGCCAACCTATACTCTGCCATGGATGCGTGCTTGGCCACTGTGCCCTGATGTGCATTACGGGCACGTCTGACCAGGTCCTGCTCCTCAGGCGTCAGGAATTCTGTCATGCCTCGCATTGCAGCCGCCTGAGCTCCTGCCCTCACTCTGGAAACAGTGGCGCAGTGAACCTCCTGAATGCTGCCAACACCCAGAGAGATGGCTTGGGTTCTGGTATGCAGTTCGAAAACCGTATCTCCTATATATGCCAAATAGGAAGTCGGCATATTGATCAGCTCAGATTCTGTATACAGACGACTCCTGAAACCTGACGTCACCTCTGTCATTTTCTCTCCAGCTTCTGTCCCTCAGGGGAATCCTTAACCACATATCCCATTTCGGACAATGTGTTCCTAATCTGATCAGACAGGGCCCAATCCTTGGACTGTCTGGCGGCAGCTCTCTTGGCCAGCAGCTCAGCCACCTGGGCCGGAACATCCAGCTCCTCCTTGGCTGTGGGCCGATAGTTTGCAATATCCAGGCCCAGTATAGCGTCCATCTTGATTAATGCCTGCCAGATGGCGTCGGACTTGGTCTCGTTCTTAATCAAATTCCATGCAATACCCAATGCCTTAGGTACGTTCAGGTCGTCATTTACAGCATCAAAGAATTCCCTGAGGGCAGTCTCCACCAATTGGTCTGGGACAACACCTGTCTGGCCCTTGTGGGCAAAGGCGCTGTCGTAGAACCTTGCACAGGAAATAACTGCGGCCTTGATGGAGTCCTCAGTATAGTTTAGCTTGTTCCTATAGTGGGCGTTAAGGCAGAAGTAGCGGAATGCCATAGGTGGAATGCCCATCTTCTCCAGATCGGAGACGGTCCACACATTGCCCAGACTCTTGGACATTTTGCCGTTGTTCACCATCATGAACTCGCTGTGCATCCAATACTTAACCGCCGGCTTGCCGTGGTTGATAGCCTCGGATTGGGCGATTTCGTTCTCGTGGTGAATGGGAATATGGTCCACACCGCCGGTATGAATGTCAAAATACTCTCCCAGGTACTTGCGGGACATGACTGAGCACTCAATGTGCCATCCGGGATAGCCCATTCCCCAGGGGCTGGGCCATTGCATAATGTGTTCCTTGGGAGCCTTCTTCCACAGAGCAAAATCTGCAGGGTTTCTCTTCTCCACATTTACATCCACTCTGGCTCCGGCCTGCTGGTCCTCCAGGTTAATGCCGGATAACTTGCCGTAATTGGGGAACTTGGAAATATCATAGTAAATTCCGTCGGAGGTCTCGTATCCATAGCCCAGTTCCACCAATTCCTTGACAAAGTCAATCATCTCCTGAATGTTGTCTGTGGCTCTGGGGGTAATCTCCGGCATGTCGATGTGCAGCTTGGCACAATCGGCCATAAATGCGTCTGTATAGAATGCAGCAATCTCCCAAGGTGTCTTGCCCTCCCGGCGTGCACCCTTCTCCATCTTGTCCTCACCTGAATCTCCGTCAGATGTCAAGTGACCCACGTCGGTAATATTCATAACACCGGTAAGCTGATAGCCGTTGCTCTTTATGGTCCTGCGCAGCAAGTCCATAAAGATATATGTGCGCATGTTGCCGATATGTGCATATCCGTAAACCGTAGGCCCGCAGGAATACATGCGGACGCTGTTGCCGTTAATGGGCTCAAAGTCTTCCTTTTGTCTGGAAAGTGTATTGTAAACTCTCATATATTCTCCTAACTGTCCATGCAGCAGAATTGATGTAATTCGGTGGCACATAGCCAACTGATTAATTTTATCAAAAGGGTAATATCAGGTCAACCGCACGTATTTGCCTATCCTACTCCTCCCGGTGGCTCCTGATTGGGATCTGTAGTGTTGTCCGACACCGGATATTTGGAGAATTCCAATCTGAACATAGCCAACAAATCTGCGGCAGGAGTCTCTCCCTCAAGCAGCACCTGCATAAACGGGTTAATGACCTGTTCGTAGCCGGTGATCTTCTGCCTGTGCACCTTTGTTCCGACAGCTGAGAAGAATTCGGTTATATTCTTTAGCTGGGGAGAAGTATAGGTGTCCTCCTTGTTCTCCCACATGATATCGGTATATAAGTCCAGAGCTGTCTCAATGTTTGAATAGGACTTGGAGTTCTTGGCCATTACCAGCACCATATAGTCCGGAGTCATGGATATATATTCGGTGGCATCGGGACCCATAGGCAGCGTAACCATCCGATATTTGGAGTCCAGTTCCCCTGCCTCGGAAGCCTTGCCTACGTAGAAGGCAGCCTCTCCATTAAAGAACAGATTTGTGTCATCGTATATTGCGTCAGCAGCGGCCATTTCATGGATGTACTCCAGCATTTTCTCCGCATGGTCATTTGCCTTGATAACATCGGTGACGTCAGCATTATTGGTGGCCAAAACTGCATCCAGGAAGTCGCCTCCAAAGCCCTTGGTTCCCCCTTCGCTGATTGAAGTAACCATGCTGACCAGCGTGTCCCAGTTCCAGGTTCCTTGGCCAATTGCCTTGTTTACAGCATCCATATCCACATATTCGGAATTGCAATACAGCACATATCCGGGAATGGACTTACCCCAATATACGCCGTACACATAGCCGTATTGGACGGAATTCATGGTACAGAACTTGTCCCACTTGTTCTCTGTCAGATCCATCTGGGTGGAATAGCTGTATGGAGTCAGCAGCTCTCTGTCCAGGAAATACTGCAGATGATCCGACTCTATCCAGAACAGATCTGCCACAGGCTCTCCTTTTTCGATGGAGTTAATGATGGTGTTGTAGTAGTTATCGTAATCTATCTTTACGTAGTCGATATTCAGCTTCTTGGTGTTGCAAAGTGCGTTCAGGGCGTTGACCACCGGAGCCTCTGCCTCGTTGCGGGGCTCCTCCGGCCAGGCTATATTCCACCATGCGCCAAAGGTCAATGTCATATCCTCAAAGGATTCCACAGCGGTATCAAACACATAATCCGATGTGCTGTCCACAGTGTTGGTTGTCTCCTGATCAGTACATCCGGAAAGGCACATGACAGCAGCCAACAGCAGGCACAATATGGCGCTAATCCTCCTCATTGTCGTCCTCCTTGAAACTATCCAATACAAGTACAGCCCTGTTGAGAGCATTCATATACGCAAAAGCCGATGCTGCAATCATATCGGTGTTGATGCTGCGGCCGATAAATCTCCTGCCATCCTTCTCCATAATCAGGCGGACCTCGCAGAGGGAATCCTTGCCCTCGTCCACAGCCTTTACGTCCAGGGAGACCAACTTAAATGAAATCCCGGTGGCATCCTCAATAGCCCGGAAAACAGCATCCACAGGGCCATCTCCCGCAGCTGCCTTGAGCACGTCTCCATCTGCCCTGCCAATATTTACTGTGGCAGTGGTAATGGCATTGCTGCCTGAAATGGACTGGTAATTCTTAAGAGTATATGTGTGATGGGTTACCTTTGATGTATATGACTGGGCCAGGGCAGATATTTCCTTGTCGGAAACGGTTTTTCTGAACTCTGCCAATTGCATGAATCCGGCAAATGCATCGTCCAATTCATCACGACTGAGCTCGTAGCCCAGTTCCTTGAGTCTCTCCTCAAAGCCGTTGCGGCCGGAGAGCTTGCTCAGAGTCAGTTCATTGGAGACTCTGCCAATCAGATTAGGGTTAAACAGCTCATAGGTGGATGGATTTTTGAGGACGCTGTTCTGGTGAATACCTGATTGATGGGTAAAACAGTTGTCGCCCACTATTGGCTTGTTGTGTCCTACAGACATTCCGGAATACGTGGCCACCGCCTTGCATACCGGATAAATGTGCTTGGTCTTAATGGTATCCCGGTAGTCCATCAGGTCTGCTCTGACCCGCAGTGCCACGGCAACCTCCTCCAGGGATGCATTTCCTGCCCTCTCTCCCATTGCATTCAGGGTACATTCCACCATATCTGCTCCGCCCTTGATGCCGGCCAGGGTATTAGCTGTTGCCAGGCCTAGGTCGTTGTGGCAGTGGACGCTGAGCAGCACGTCATCTCCTACCCAGCCTCTGGCGCTGCGCACCAGGGACTCGAACTCATCCGGCAGACTGTATCCCACTGTATCTGCGATGTTGATAATACTTGCTCCCGAATCCAGAGCAGTCAGGTACACAGTGCGCAGGAATTCCCTGTCGGCTCTGGTGGCATCCTCTGCAGAAAACTGAATCTGCATACCGGTATCTGCTGCGTATCTGATCATTGCCTTAATGCGGCTGAGAAGCTGGTCCGGTGTAAAGCCGAATTTGTACTTAAGATGAATATCGGAGCATCCGATGATAATGTGAATCTTGGGTCTGGAGGCATTGGACAGTGCCTTGGCAGCGGCGTCGATATCCTCTACCATGCATCTGGCCAGGGAACACACTGTAGTATTTGGACGGGATTGCCGGGCAATCCTGTCTATTGCCTCCATATCTCCTGCAGAAGATGAAGCAAAACCGGCCTCTATACAGTTAACACCCAGCTTTTCCAGCATGGATGCGATGGTTGTCTTCTCTCTGACGCTAAAGCTGACTCCCGGAGTCTGCTCTCCGTCTCTTAATGTAACGTCGGTAAATTGGATAATCTTGGACATGACTTTCCTCAAATCAGTTTGATAGCAGTTTCGAGAGCCAGGGTAATCATATTGCTGAAGCCTGTCTGTCTCTCATCGGGAGATAATTCCTCGCCGGTGTAGATATGGTCCGATATAGACAGGATTGCAAGGGCTCTCTTGTGGGCCTCTGCAGCGTTCATATAGAGGGCGGCAGACTCCATTTCCAGGGCCAGAACACCCATGGCCTTCCACTTATCTGCTCCGTCCGGGTATTTGGAATAGAAGTGATCAGAGGCAGACACATTGCCTACCATATATGGCATGTTTAACTGATCTGCAGTGTCAGCCGCGGCACGCAGCATACCGAAATCAGCAATCGGGCAGAATGTTCCGGGCAAACCATATTGATCTGCATAGTTGGAATCTGTGCAGGCTCCCTGAGCCAGCACAATACTGCGGAGCTTTAGATCATCATGGAGGGCACCTGCGGATCCAACCCTGATAATGTAATCCACATCATAGAAATGAAACAGTTCATAGGAATAAATACCTATTGAGGCATTGCCCATACCATGCCCCATGACCGATATTCTCTTGCCCTTATAGGTCCCGGTAAATCCAAGCATGCCTCTGACTTTATTAAAGCAAACCGGATTCTCCAGGAAATTATCAGCAATATACTGTGCTCTCAGAGGATCTCCGGGCATCAATACCACCTTGGCTATATCCCCCTTGTTGGCGCTGTTATGAGGTGTAGGCATAATCTCTCCAATTGTAAAAAAAAGCGGCGTAAACAAAACGCCGCTGAGTACTTTTTGTTATGTTACTTGCGTATATTGTTCAGGAAGTAGGGAATGTCCGGACCATCATCATTTGATGAAGGCTTAGATGCGGGCTTGGAATATCTATCCTCTGCTGCCTGCTCCTCTGCAGCCTTGGGTGCAGTTCTGGGAACTACGGGCTCCTCTCTGCGAACAGCGCCACCTACGGAAGACTGGTCAATGCCTGTTGCGATAACAGTAACAACAATATCGTCTCCCAGGGTCTCGTCGATAGCAGTACCGATGATAATCTCTGCATCGGGGTGAGCCAGGCTCCTGATTGCCTCGGATGCGGAATAGAAGTCAAACAGGGACATGTCGGGGCCGCCGGTAACGTTAACAAGCACTCTGGTAGCGCCATCGATGGATGTCTCCAACAGTGGGCTGGATACTGCCATGGCTGCTGCATCTGCTGCCTTGTTGTCTCCGGAGCCGGTACCGATACCCATATGGGCAAGTCCGGAATTGCTCATGATAGTCTTAACATCTGCAAAGTCCAGAATAATAACACCGGGCTTGGTAATCAAGTCGGAAATGCCCTGAATACCCTGTCTCAGAACATCGTCTGCAATATTGAATGCCTTAAGCATGGACATCTTCTTGTCTGCAATCTGGAGAAGCTTGTCATTGGGGATAACCACCAGTGAGTCAACGCTGTCTCTCAGCTCCCGAATGCCCTCCTCTGCAGAGCGCATCCTGGGCTTGCCCTCAAATGAGAATGGTCTGGTAACTACTGCAACTGTCAGGATACCCATCTCTCTGGCAATGCTGGCTACTACAGGAGCGGAACCTGTACCTGTGCCGCCGCCCATACCGGCTGTAACGAACACCAGGTCTGCACCCTCCAGCTTCTTCTTGATATCGTCCTTGGATTCCTCTGCTGACTTGCGTCCAATCTCAGGATTGCCGCCTGCACCCAGACCTCTGGTGAGCTTCTCACCGATCTGCAGCTTGCTCTCGCAGCGAGAAATGGTAAGGGCTTGTCTATCTGTATTGATTACGATAAACTCGACGCCGTCAACTCCGGCATCAATCATTCTGTTGATTGCGTTGTTGCCTGCACCGCCGCAGCCAACGACCTTAATATTGGCAAGAGAGGTTTTGAAGTCCAGTTCCAAATCAGCCATAACTAATTCCTCCGAAATTATATTCTTTCAACCACATCATTATATATTAATAAGTCTCTTATTTCAACGACTTTTTCTCTTGAACAATCCAAAGAAAAATTTCTTCTTTTCTTCCCGAGGTTCCTCATCCCTGGCAATGAAGTCTGCAAAGAGAGTTTGCTTGCCGTATTCCATGTTTTCGAATGTGTATTCTGCCAGGCCTACGGCGCCCACGTTCTCCACTCTGCCACCGAAGCTGGCGAGAATACGGCCGTTGCGGCTATGCTTGCCCATAACGGAATCGCACAGTACCGGCAGGCCCTCTGTGGTAGATGCTCCAAGCCCGGTAATCACCACAGTGTCAGGCTCGCTGCGTCCGAAATCCTCTCTGGCAATCAAGGTATCGGATATCTCAAATATCCTGGTATACCTGCTCTCCACGATGCGGACAATATCCGACAGCATACAATCCCTTTCAGAAGAAATTGGCACCATGTGATCATCCTCAATCAGAGAAACAGATGCCAACCCGTACATTCTGCGCAGAGAGTCTGCCGACTCGTAAGTTACGTTCAGCTTGGATGAAATGTCCTTGGTGCAGTCGTCGCTGCCCATAGGTATTGTGGAACAAAATACAGGAGTTCCGTCAAAGAACACACACACGTCAGTATGTGCAGCGCCGATATTAATCACAATGGCTCCATCCTGTTTTTCCTCTGTGGTAAGTACAGCATATCCTGTGGCCACCCCGGACAGGGAGTATCCCACTGCCCTGATCTGGGTCATGGACACTACGCTCTTGAGCTTGTTGAGAAAATCCCGGTCCACAACCTGCAGGCCAATGTTTGCCTGGATGAATGAGGTTCTCTTCCCCCAAGGGAAAATGATATCCTCTCCATCGTCGTATGAGAACTTACGGGGAACCACATCCGTTATGCATATATTATCCGGGACTGGATAGTCGTAGCCGGAGGAAACTATGGATATGGCATCTGTCTGTTCCATAACTCTCTGCCCTGTGGCAAAATCCCTGCGGGCCTTGACCTCCATCAAGCCGGACTTCTCAGTGGTAAATGAAATGTATGCATCCGTCATCTCCACCTGAGCCTCATCCTTGGCCTCATAAAATGTATCTGAAATGGCAGCGGCCAATCGCTCGTCGTTCTCGTAGATGTTCTTGCCATCCACAGGGAACATACGGTTTGCCTTGCCCAAAATCTCCAATTTGTCGTCAGAGTTAACCCTGGCTACCACAGCGCTGACGTGGGACGACCTGATATCTATTGCTCCAATAAAACCCCTCATTGTATCTCCAAATCACTCATACTTCGTAAAAACCGGATTGGGTCCGGCAGTAAAATCCAAATAACCTTTTTGTTCCTCATAGGGATATTCTAACAGAATTTTCCTCAGAGTGAACATGTTTTCCTCTATGTTGTCCATGGTTCCCAGATTAATGGTGATCCCATCACCTGTCATCAGAATAATATCCCCGGTATCCTGGAAAGAAAACCGTTCTATCCTGCCAAGTACATCCTTTTCCGGGTCTGTATTTTCAATTGCAGAACATAATCGGTTAATGTGCCTGAGTTCCTCTTGAGAAATGTCCAGCTTGTCCCCCAAGGCAAAGTTTTCAAAATTCCGGGTGTAAATGGGATAGACCCCATCCGGGGAGTATTCTCCTGCCAGCACCTTGCCCTTGGTGTCACACAGCAGCAAGTTGTTGCCGCAGGAGGCATAAAACAGTGGTTTGCTCTCGTATACAGTTATGCTGAGATTCCTATGGTCAAAAGAGCAGGAAACCCTGTCAGCGTAGATATATTTGTCCAGGCACAGTTCCTCTATACTCTTGGTATCCAGGAAGAACCACAACGACTTATATCTGGATGCCACAGACACCATTCTCTCACCAGGTCGGATATTCACAGTATCTCTCACCTGCTCGGCAGTAATATATCCATACTCGGTGGCAATAAAAACATCCACATTGTTCACCTTGTATAGGGCAATGAACAGAGTCAGGGACAGCAGAAGGGCTGCCGCCACTGACAAAATAACAATATTCTTAATGCTGAGTTTCCGGTTCTTCTTCATCATCAAGTCTGTAAATATTGGCTCCCAGAGCCCTTAAATCTCCACATATATCTGCATAGCCTCTGTCTATGCACCCATTGTCGCAGACCCTTGTCTGTGTGTCCGCCGTCAATCCGGCTATTACCAATGCTGCTCCGCTGCGCAGGTCTGTTGCCCGGACGCTGGCTCCTCTCAGCATACGCACCCCATTTACAATAGCAGTATCGCCTCGCACCAATATGTCTGCTCCCATGCGATTCAGCTCATCCGCCTGACGGAACCTGTTCTCGAACACTGTTTCCCTGATAACGGATGTACCGTCTGCACAGGCCAACATAGCCATAACCTGGGGCTGCATATCCGTAGGAAATCCCGGGTATGGGCTGCTGGTTATGTTTCGCACCCTTTTGAGACGGCCATGGGTAAATACTGAAATGGAATCTCCCTCTGTCTCAACAGTACAGCCTGTGCGCTCCAGTATGTCGGTAATGGAAGACAATTTGTCCGGTGACACGCCTGTCACCGTTCCACGTCCTCCGGTTGCGGCAATAGCAGCTAAATAGGTTCCTGCCACTATGCGGTCTGCCTCTATGGAATATTCTGCATAGTCCACTTCCCTATGGCGCCTTCCCCTAATGCAGATTACAGATGTGCCGGCTCCCTCCACAGTGAAACCCATGGAGTTCAGCACCCATTGGAGTTCCTCGATCTCCGGTTCTCTGGCTGCATTATGTATCTCGGTGACACCGGGAATGTTAACTGCGCATAGCATAACATTCTCTGTGGCTCCAACGCTGGGATAATCCAGCCATAGGCTGCTGCCTGCCATCCGGGAGCCATCGATGCTGATTATTCCGTCACCCTCTGTTATTACCTTGCCTCCCAGTGCCTCAAAGGCCTTGAGGTGCAAGTCTATAGGCCTGGGGCCTATATCACAGCCGCCTGGGCTGCAAATCCTGACCTTGCCCAGATTACCCAGAACTGCGCCGGCAAACAAAATGCCTGACCGCATACAGCATATCTCTGGAAAGGAAATGTCCGTTTCCCCAATGCAGCCGGTAAAGCGGATAGTTCCTGCCCGCTGTTCAACCTGTCGTCCACACATCTGGAGAACCTGCAGCGTATGCCTGACATCCGAAATGTCCGGGCAGTTGCTGATATCTACGCAGATATCCGATGCAGCCATAGCCGCCAGCACAGGCAGCGCAGCATTCTTGGAGCCCTGAACCTGTATGCTTCCTCTCAGCGGAGTCCCTCCGGTCACAACATATTCAGTCATATATTCTCCCTGCGGTTGTTTAGTAACATACTATTCCGCAGAGAGCTAAATGTTCAAATCTTGTCGTACAACGCGTCCTTTGAAATACTTAGCAGGAAGCCCATCATACCGCACATGATTGCCATTGAACTGCCTCCGTAACTGATGAAGGGCAGTGTAATACCTGTGTTTGGGAACAATGATGTAACAACGCACACATTGAACACGAACTGAATACCGATAAGCAGCGTAATGCCAAAGGCCATATATCCTGAGAAATTATCCTTGGAATAGGCAGCAATTGTAAAGCCTCTGATCAGCAGGTATCCAAACAGGATGAACACCAGCAGGACACCTACCAATCCCAGTTCCTCTCCGATAATCGGCAGAATAAAATCATTGGTTGGCTCAGGCAGATATGAGAATTTCTGAATGCTGTTTCCCAGTCCCTTGCCCAACAATCCACCGGAGCCCAGGGCATAGAGAGCCTGAGTGGATTGGTAGGAGGATGCACCGGATGAGGCAGGATCCAGCAATGCCATGATTCTCTGCATACGGTAGTCGGAAAGCATAATAACCGGAACACCCACCGCCACAGCGCCTGCCATTACGGTAAACAGGATCTTGGTCTGCATTCCTCCTACAAACAGCATGCCCACAATGCACATGAGGATGATAATCGTGGCGCTGGTATGGGGCTGCAGCAGCAAGATGCCGGCGATAATCAATATCAGCAGCATATAGGAAATCAATACTATATTCTTGCTCTTGGAGGTGGCCTTAGGGTCACACAGCGTTACAGAATCTCTATGCAGGTTGGCGGACACGAACAAAATGGTGGCAAACTTGAGGATTTCCGAGGGCTGTATCTCGATGCCAGCCAGAGAAATCCACCGGGATGCGCCGTTTCTTGTAATGCCCAGGCCGGGTACAAATACCAACAGGCAGGACAGCAGCGCGCCTATCATGATGATGGTTGAATACTTGTAGGCCCGCTTGTAGCCAAAGAAATAGCATGCCACGCCGGCCAATACACCCATCAGCACGGCTCTTGCTTGCTTACGTACAAACAGGAAGATGTTGCTGGATTCCCATAGAGAGATGGCCTCTCCTGCGCTGATTACCATAATACTGCCGTACATCACCAGGAGAATGACGCATATCAGCAGGCCAAAATCCAGATGCGGTCTGTCCAGCAGTCGGAGCTTTATCCCCTTGCCTTTGCCCCATTTGACTTCCTCATCATCCCCAAAGTCCGGTTTGCGGATAATTGTCCACTGGGCCAGCAGCAGCTTAAAGGGATTGGAAGAGGCCTTCTTCTCAATCTGCTCTTTGCCTGCACGCCTCATTTCCTCCACATCTATATTCTCGGAAGGACGTTCGTCATTATGGTCGTATGTACGCATTTTTGATCTGTCCTGATCAGCCACAATAAACTCCTATGCTCACAAATAATACAAAATTGCCACTGTTGCGGCAGCTCCCAACAGCGTAACCAAGGAAAACACGTTGACAATCTTGGTCTCTGACCACTTGCCCAATTCAAAATGGTGGTGAATGGGGGTCATACGGAATACCCTCTTGCCGGTTGCCTTGTAAACTACCACCTGAATCATAACTGACAGGCCCTCAACCACAAAGATCAGTCCTATCAGGAGAACCAACACCGGTTTGCCTGTGACCATCATAAGCGCTGAGAATCCGGCCCCCAGAGCCAGAGAACCGGTATCCCCCATAAATACCTTGGCAGGATGCCTGTTATATACCAAGAATCCCACACAGACAGCCATTATCATTGCAGAAAAGATGGATGAAGTGGTATTCTCCAAGACAAATTCAAATGCGAAGGCCAAAGCAAATGCGGCTATTCCCACAGTGGAAGATGCCAGTCCATCTATTCCGTCTGTCAGATTGACACAGTTGGTAATGTAGTAGAAGAAGCACAGCATTATTATTGCGTAGAGCCATCCCGGCATATTCCAGGTAAAGAACAGCAAATCGATGCTGTAGGAGCCCTTCAACTGCCACATGAACCATCCGATATATGAGGCGGCAACTATCAATTGGAGCAGGGACTTCTGCCAAGCCCTCAGCCCGTGCTTATCCACCTTGATCTTAATCAAATCGTCAATCAATCCCACAACGCCCATTGCCACTGTAACCAGCAGCAGAGGGAGCATATCCCTGTAGAACACGCAGGTTACGGCGCCGCAAATCAGCAATGCCAGCAGGAAGAAGGCTCCTCCCATGGTGGGAGTACCTTGCTTCTTAAGGTGAGACTCAGGGCCCTCTGCCCTCTCACTCTGTCCAAATTTAAGTCGGTGCAGCAGTCCGATGGCTGGCTTACCAAGCAGAACCGTCAGCAGAACAGTAACAGCAAAACACAAAATCTGGGGTCTCATTGTCTGTTATCCTCCAATACTCTGTGCATACAATCCTCCATGCGCATGGCCCTGGAGCCCTTAAACAGCAGTGTGTCGCCAATTCTGACCAGTTTTGAAACAATTGCTGCGGCTTCTATGGCGTCGGCTGCGCTGTAGCAATTGCCATCCAAGCCGGAATCAATTGCCTCATCAATCATAGCCTTGGCATGTTGTCCTGCCACAACCAGAATGTCTACTCCGCAGGTGGCGCAGTATTTGCCGATTTCTCTGTGCATTTCCTCAGCAGAATCTCCCAGTTCGTACATATCTCCCAGAACGGCTATTCTCCGGCCATCTGTTGGGATTGAAACCAGGGTATCTATTGCCGCCTTCATGGACACCGGGTTTGCATTATATGCATCGTTTATATACACAATGCCCTCTGACTCTGTGAGCTGCATACGGTTTGCCTCGCCGGTACATTGTCCCACACCCCGGCTCATTTCCTCCGGGGTCATTCCAAGTATCTCTCCCAGACAAATAGCTGCCATAGCGTCGTACACGTTGTGCTTTCCCGGCATGTGGATATTAAACCTCTGATGTCTGGCTACAAAAGTGACTCCATCCCGTACAGTTTCTATCTGGGAGGCCGTTATGTCGCAGGTGCGGTCTCTGCCAAATGTGACAACTCTCTGGGGAATCTTGCCGGGCAGAGTCCGGAGCATATCGTCATCTCCGTTGACTACCAGGATTCCTGAGAAATTCATCCCCTCAGTAACCTCCATTTTTGCCCTGAAGATGCCTCTCCTGCTGCCAAAGTTCTCTATGTGGGCCACTCCGATATTGGTAATAACCCCATAATCCGGAGCAGCTATAGCGGTAAGCTCAGCTATCTCTCCTGCGTGATTCATGCCCATTTCCACGATGGAAAACTGGGTGCCCTCAGGTATGGACAACAGTGTCAGAGGAACACCGTATTTGTTGTTCAGATTTCCCTGGGTCTTGGATGTCTTGAATTTGGTGGATAAGACGCTGTAGATAAACTCCTTGGTGGTAGTCTTGCCTACACTGCCTGTAACTGCAATGACCTTGACTCCCAGATCCTGTCTGTATTGGGCTGCCAGATCCGCCAGAGCTCTCCAGGTCTCCTGTACTGAAATTGCTGCTGCAGTATCCGGCATATCTGCCTCTGCAGGATTGAAATGGGTGGGATCATACAGGTAGGCTGCTGCGCCGGCCTCTACTGCAGCAGGGATAAAGCTGTGGCCATCGTTTTTCTCTCCCACAATGGGAATATACAGACTCCCGCTGCTGACTTTTCTGGAATCTATACTGACAGATGTTATGGTCACATCAGGGCTGCCCTTTGTAATGGTGCCCTTGACTGCAGATGCAATGTATCCAACATCAATGTTCATTGTCCAACTCCTCCAAAACCTGCCTTACGATAACTCTCTCGTCAAATGGGATAGTTCTGTCGCCGAACATCTGATACGTCTCCTGTCCCTTGCCTGCCAATACAACCACATCCCCCTCAGCCGCGATGCTGATAGCGTACTTGATGGCACTGCGCCTGTCCGTTATCCTGACATATTTGCCGCCTGCGTTCCTGGCGCCGGCCTCAATCATGTCGATAATTGCATCCGGCTCCTCTGTTCTGGGATTATCCGAAGTCAAAACAGAGAGGTCTGCAATACTGCAGCTGATCCTGCCCATTTCAGGGCGTTTTCCATGGTCTCTGTCTCCTCCGCATCCAAATACGCAGATAACTCTGCCCTTGGCATGTTCCTTAAGAGCCTTAAGAACATTTTCCAGGCTGTCCGGGGTGTGGGCATAGTCGATGAGCACCTTGTATGGACGGTTCAGCTTGACCTCCTCAAGGCGTCCAGGCACATATATGTTCGAGACCGCAGATGCTGCCGCTGCAATGTCAATGCCCTCGAGACAGCATGCGCTGATTGCCGCCATAATGTTGTAGATGTTGAATTTGCCATGGAGGTTAGTATTAACCCTGGCAGTTCCCCATGGTGTATTCAGATCAAAGGTCATTCCCCTATGGTCTGTGTGTATATTGGCCGGATAAATATCTGCCTGCTCCAGAGACATTTTGTAAACAGGAACGGATGTCATGCCCAGCAGTCTGATACCATACTCTGAGTCAACATTTATAATGGCCCGGCTGCACATGGAAAACAATCTGGACTTGGACAGGAAGTAGTCCTCCATATCCGGATGCTCTCTCTCCGTAATGTGGTCCCTGGATAGATTCATGAAGATACCGGTGTCGTATTCGGTATATGCCACCCTGCTGAGCTTAAGGGCCTGAGATGTAACCTCCATGACAGCATGTCGTGCTCCGTTGTCCAGCATATAGGCAAATGTGTACTGCAGATCGCAGGATTCGGGAGTGGTTGGGGTGCTCCTGCCGGTGTTGATTTTGGTGTCAGCCACATAGTTTCCCAATGTACCGATCATACCGGTGGTATGACCCAGGGAATTCATAATGGACCAATAGATATATGCAGTGGTGGTTTTTCCCTTGGTGCCGGTGATGCCCAGCAGATGCATTTTACGGGAGGGGTTGCCATACAGCTCACAGGCCACCGCAGCCATAGCATTTCTGCTGTCTGCAACCTTAACCGCCGTAATTCCTGCAGGAATCTGTACATCTCTTGTAATCAGACATGCTGTGGCACCTGCTGCAGCTGCATCTCCCAGATACTTGTGACCATCTGTGGAAAACCCATCTATGCACACAAACAAAGAACCGGGGCCACACTTACGTGAATCGTAGGTAACTGCCTCAATCTCACAGTCTATATCTCCTGTAACACCCAATATCTCTATTCTTTTGAGCAATTCTCTGAGCCTAGCCATGCATCCCCCATTAGTCCGAAACGTTTACTCTGAAATCCACCTTGATTACCGTACCCACAGCCACCTGTTCGCCGGAGGCTATGCTCTGTGCCTCTGCCTTGCCACGGCCGCTGACTTCGATATTGAGTCCGGCAGCATGAAGAACGTTGCAGGCCTCATCAATGGTCATGGAAGACAGGTTGGGAACAGTAACAATCTGATCCTCAGTATATTCACCGGTATACAATACCACAATTGAACCGCTGGTGATGTTGGAGTTTGCCTCGGGCACCTGATGTACCACAACCGCATCCGACGCAGAAGAGCCAATAATCTTGGCAGTCAGTCCCATGCTGGACAGCTTAGCCTGTGCCTCTGCAACAGTCAACTCCTCAAGGACAGGTACAGTTACCAAGCTGCCCATCTTGACCACATCCTTTTCGGAGTATTCCCTCTCCACACCCATATATTCCAATATTTCTTCCACGATCTTGCCTGCGGTAGGTGCAGCCACCTTAGATCCATAATAGCTCTCTCCCTGGGGGTTCTTGAGAATAACCAGGACGCAGATTTCCGGATCGTCCGCAGGGGCAATTGCGGAGAAAGAAGCGATATACTGACCGTCAACCAAGGTTTCAGAGGTGCCGGTTTTGCCTGCCACACGGTAGCCTGCAACATATGCATTGCCGCCGCCGCCCTCGCTGACTACTCCCTCCAGCAAGTCAAGAACTGTGGTGGAAGTCTCCTTGGAAATAACCTGTCTCACTACCGTTCTGGTATTGGACTCAATAACGTTGCCCTTGGAATCCATTACAGAGCTGACTACGTAGGGTTGCAGCAGATATCCGCCGTTTGCAATGGCAGCATAGGCTGTAATCAACTGAATAGGCGTAATATTGAATCTCTGACCAAAGGATGCGGTGGCCATGTTCAGCTCGGTGGGGTTGGCATGGAAAATACTGCTGCCCTCACCGGGAAGGTCGATGCCTGTCTTGTCATAGAAGCCAAAGCCCCGGGCATACTTGTAGAATTTGTCCAGCCCCATTTCCAGAGACAATCTGACAAATACAGGGTTGCAGGAGTTATAGACGCCGTGGGCAAAATCCTCAGTTCCATGGTGATCCAACAGCCAGCAATTTATAGTATATCCATTCATGGTGATGGGGCTGCAGCTGACTGATGTGGTAGGCAAAATAGAACCTGTCTCCAGTCCGGAGGCAGCCACAATTGCCTTGAAGGTGGAACCGGGCTCATATGTGTCTGAAATTGCGTTGATCTTCCATCTCTCTACCAGCTCGGCGCTCTTCTGCTCCTGGGTCATGGCCGACCAACCGGCCTGATCAATATCTGCAGGCTGGGCAAAGGGATCATTGGGATCAAAATCCGGATAGCTGGCCATTCCCAAGATAGCACCGGTGTTGGGATTCATAACAACAACGGTTCCGCCATCCTTAATCTGGCGCTCTTCAATTGCCTCCTTGAGGTTTTGCTCAATGATGTACTGGATATTTACATCGATGGTTGTCTGTATGCTGTAGCCATCCTGGGCGGCAATGTGATACTCGTAGCTGTCGGGAATGTCTCTCTCCAATGCATCTGTCAGGTATACAATCCTGCCGGTTTTCCCTTTGAGATAGCTGTCGTACTTGGCCTCCAGACCGTACAATCCCTGATTGTCTGTGCCTGTGAATCCAATAATCTGGGAGGCCAGCGTTCCGTAGGGGTACAGCCGGGCATTGTCCTCATCCACGTTGACTCCGGAGGTAATATTCAGCTTATCGAGAAGAGCAATTATCTCATCCCCCACCTCAGCGGGAACCTGCTTCTTGATAACCACATAGTTGGAATCCTTCTCAACATATCCTATAAGGTCGGAATACTCCATATCCAGAATCTGGCAAAGGCCGTCCAACAGAGCTTGTTTTCGATCCACAACTACTTCACCGGGATTGTCCTGGGTAACCTGTTCTGCAGGCTCGTTCTTGTTAAACAGTGACTTGATCCAGGACCAAATTTTGGACCCAAGGTCAGCCAGCACGTTGCCCTCACTGTCGGAAACGGTCTCGGAAGCAGTATTGGATATACTCCTGATTGTCTGGGGGTTGATTGAAATAGTAACAGTGGAATCGCTCTGGGCAAGAACGCAAAAATTGCGGTCATATATAATGCCGCGCTTAGCAGAAATAGTTCTCTCCCTTGTCTGATTGTATGATGCTAATCTGGAATAGTACTCGCCGTCAATAAGCTGAATCTGCACCAGTCTGCCAACACAGACTAGGGCTGCAAGAAGGAACAATGCGAGAACAATCAGTATTCTAACCTGTTTGGTACGTGTGGAATTCATCAAAAAACCTGCTCTATTTGCTCAAATAATATATGTCACATCGCTGTAACATTATTCCGTAAGCAAACTCCACAGGTTTGTAGCAAATAGACGGACTTCAGAGCCAAATGTGCCGGTCTCACTGTCCTCAGCGGAATATGTATCTGATATGACGGTGTAATCAATCCTATCGGGGGTTACGCTGCTGATCTGATACACATAAGGTGTATGCAGGTCGCCTGCGTCAGACAGCACAGCACCCTCCTCCATAAGCATACTCTTAATTTCGCTTAATGCAAGGGTATAGGCTACATTTAATTTTTCATTCGTCTCTTCTATTTCGGCGATTTGGTGATTGATTTCCGCAGTTTTAATTGAGTAATTATCTGCAATCAATTCCACAGCCACACTGAGAGCTATTGTCAAAGCGCAGACCACAATTCCCAATGCCAAAAACAGCTTGATAATCGGGTTTGCCTGTTGGGCAGGCTTGTCTCCGGGGATAACCCGAATCCGTCTCGCCGGCAGCTGCTGAGGTTCTCCGGTGTGCTGGGGCACCTCTTCCGGAGCCAGTTCCTGAGCTGTGGCAACACTGCCGTATGTATAGGTCTGCTCGGATCTCAGACTATCCAGATATAGAGGCTTGCTCTCCCTCTCCTTATCGAAGTTGAAGGAGTTCATATACTCGCCTCTCTCCATGTTCATGTTGGGAGATATGCGGCCGCTGGTCTTGTTGATGTTGACAGCGTCTCTTGTGTTTTGCTTCAGCATTCTGAGGCTGGGATCGATCTCGTCCTCTCTCAGTCTCCTGTAGTATGTCTCTGTTGACCTGCCGTAAATAGATTCCCGGCCTGTAGAAGGCATTGCAGAGTTGGTATATTTCACATTAGCTTCGCCGGAAATCGTATTTCTATATGTTTTTTCTCTCAATACCGTAGACATTTGTTCCTACCCTCTATTTAATCTTCTCAACAATTCTCAATTTTGCGCTGCGGGATCTGGGATTCTGCTCCAGCTCCTCAGCATCTGCCACAATCGGCTTGCCTGTTACCTTGCGGTATTCCTTCACCTTTCCACACACACAGATTGGAAAGTCCGGGGGGCAGGTACAGGGGTTGTCCAGCTTCTCGAAGCTTTTCTTAACCAGCCTGTCCTCCAAGGAATGGAAGGTAATTACACAGATTCTGCCTCCCAGGTTCATACATTTGGATGCATCCTCTATGGTACTTGACACAACTCCCAGCTCATCGTTTACCTCAATCCTCAATGCCTGGAATATCTGCCTGGCAGGATGGCCCTGTCTGCGGAATTTAGCAGGAGTTGCATTTGCAACACATTCTGCCAACTCCAATGTGGTCCGGAATGGTTCCCGCTGTCTCCTGCGGAGGATTGCTGCTGTAACAGCTGTTGCGTATGTAACCTCTCCGTACTCCCTGAAAATCCTGTTCAGATCCTCCGGTGAGTATTCGTTGACGATATCGGCGGCAGTTATGCCGGTGGATTGGTTCATTCTCATGTCCAGAGGGCCTTCCTTCTGGTAAGAGAATCCTCTCTCCCCTTCGTCAAACTGGTGTGACGAAACTCCCATATCGATCAGCACTCCATCCAGTCCCTGCACCCCTGCCTCTGCAACTATGCTGCGGATTTCGGAGTAGTTTCTGTTGGCATATACCACAGTGTTGTCTCCCTTGATGGGCTCCAATCTCTCTCTGGATGTGTCCAGCGCCACCGGATCTCTGTCAACTGCTATCAGAGTGCCTCCTCTCAGTCTCTTGAGTATCTCGGTGCTGTGTCCGGCTCCACCCACGGTTCCGTCCAGGTAAACGCCCTGGGGTTTTATGTCTAATCCCTCAATGCATTGGTTAAGCATTACGGGAATGTGCTCAAAGCGTGTCATCGTCGTCTCTGTGCTTGAAGATCTTGTACTTGGAAGCCAGTGCCTGAATGTCCTGAGTACCCTTGCCTGACTGTCTTCTCTGGTACATATCCTTGGTCCAGATCTTGGCCTTGTCTCCGTCGCCTACGATCACAATCTCATCGGTCATATCAAATCTGTTTCTCAGACTTGGAGGAATGGTGAAGCGGCCTGTCTTGTCAGTCTCCACATCGTAGCTGTTGCCAAAAATGTGATCTCTGAGGTGCATAATCTCTTCGTTGGCCTCATCAGTCAGGTCCTCAATGTTTGCGGCAATCTCGTCGTATCTGAAATCGGGATAAATGACCATGTGGTCATCGCTGAGTCCCAAACTCACTACCACATTTTCTCCTAACACGTCGCGGAAACGGGCCGGCAAATATGTCCTGCCCTTCTGGTCGATGGTGTGGGTATATTCACCTTTTAGCCAATAGCGTCGTGCCACTTGAAATTCACCTATTTAATCCAATCAGTCTGACTTTATCGGGAATTTTGTCCAAAATCATCCTCGATAGGCCTATTATAAGCCCAAAAGGTAGTATTTGCAAGGGTTTTGTGGAATTATTTTTGAGATTTTTTGAGGCTGAAAGTCTTGATTTTCAAGGAGTTTCAGCCAGATGTGGCGGATGGTGGGGGACTGTGGGGGGCGTACCCAGTGAATAGTGAATAGTGAAGAGTGAAAAACTCTGGTCCCTATGATCCTATGGTCTTTTGGCGAAGCACCGCTTCGCCAAGTGAATAGTGTAGAGTGATGAGTTTCTGGTACTTTTGACCGCCCAAAAGTACCGGGAAAAGGCGCCGCCCCCGGCGAAGCTTTTGCTTCGCAGTGAAGAGTGTAGAGTGATGTGTGAAGAGTTGAGGACGCCATGCTCCCATGCTCGATTTGGAAGCGGAGCACGACTTAGGGCGATGCCCTAAGAACCCGAAGCGGTGATATGCTCCCATGATGGAATAAATAGTTTTCACGCTTCCATCTGTCCTAAAACTTGACAAGTTTCCGAATTGGGAAGCCAGGTCTCCCTTCTCTGTTCACAATTCACCAAATTAATCCCACGGAATAGTATAATTCAGCAGCATGAAATGGAGTATTTAATGAAGGTTGTAGTAATTAAGCTGCCAAAGCCAATTTCGGGAGTGGTCCGCAGGGTGATGAAGATAAAATAGCCAGCTTCTGTCCCATGGCTGTCTGCCGACAGCCTGTACCTCCTGCCCTGCGTAACAGCGGGGCTTTTTCACGTCACGGCGATTTTTGCCCATAGCAAAGCCGGCCACCGAAGCAGCCGGCTGTCATTCTAAATCCTATGGTATACAGAATAAATTAAGCTCTGGTAACCTTGCCCTCGCGAAGACATGATGTGCAGACGTAAACCCTCTTAGCAGCGCCGTTCTCGTCAACAACCTTAACCTTCTTAACATTGGGCTTCCATGTGCGGGCTGTAGCATTAAGAGCATGGCTTCTGTTGTGACCAAAAACCGTGGCCTTACCGCAAATTGAACACTTTGCCATATTGTAGCACCTCCTTAATGGTGATAAAAAACAAATAAATAGTCAAACAGTATTATTATAGTATAATCAAATCAGAACATCAAGTAGTAAATCCAAATATCTATTTATCCTTCCGGGAAGCCTTGCGCCTGGCACGGGATTCCTCCTTGGCTATACGGGCGTTGACCTGGGCGATAAGGGGATTGTCCTCCTCCACAGCCCTGCGGTACATGTCCGGTCGCTTGGCCCTGGTTCTCTGGATCATCTGTTCCTGCCTCCACCTTTCGATGTTGGCGTGATGGCCTGACAACAGAACCTCCGGCACCGACATGCCTCGGAAAACCTCGGGTTTGGTATACTGGGGATACTCCAGCAGTCCAGTTTCGTGGCTCTCCTCTACGCTGGAATTGTCACTGTGCAGCACTCCGGGCAACAGCCTGGAAACTCCATCTATGACAACCATGGCGGCCAGCTCGCCTCCGGTGAGAACATAGTCCCCAATGGACAGTTCCTCGTCCACCAGGTTCTCGATAATCCTCTCATCGATGCCCTCGTAGTGACCGCACAACAGAATCAGCTCCTGTTCCTCAGCCAGCTGTCGCAGCTTGCTCTGGGTCAGAAGGCTGCCCTGAGGGCTCATGTACACGACCTTGGGAGAATGCTCGCTCTTGGACTTAACATGCTCTACAGCGTCAAATATGGGCTGGCAAGCCATTACCATGCCATTTCCTCCGCCATAGGGCGTATCGTCCACCTTGAGGTGCTTGTCCTCCGTAAAGTCCCGGATATTAACAGCATCAACGGAAATCAGTCCTCTGTCCACACCTCGTCCAATAATGCTGTGGGCACAGTACTCCTGAATCATCTCAGGGAAAATAGTCAGAACCGTAAACTTCATCATTCCTCCACCGGAGGGTCCATGATTATGGTTTTGGTGCCTATGTCTACTTTCTTGATAAACTCATGCACCGCAGGCACTAACCTCTCTCTGCCGTCGTGGTCCCGGATAACATAGACATCGGCGGCACCGGTCTCCAACACATCTGTAACCTTGCCCAGCATATTGCCCTGGGTGTCCAGACACACACAGCCAATCAGATCAAAGATATAATATGTGTCAGCAGGCAGAGGCAATGCCTCTTCTCTGTCGATGGTTATATCCCAACCCCTGAGCAGAGCTGCCTGTTCCGGGTTGTCCACTCCCTGAAACTTGATATATATCAAATTGCCGGAGCGCCTGACTGTATCGATGGACATCCTCCGGCAGTTCCCATCCTGCTCAACATATACCTGTTTGAGCTTGGAGAACCTGGCCGTATTAAAGGTCTGAGGAACAACCTTGACCTCTCCTCGGATACCATGTGTGTTGACGATGTTGCCGATTTCTACTCTCATTATCAAGCGATCTCTACTACTACCTTGGTGTCATTTTTGACAGCAACGGACTTCATCAAAGTCCTGATAGCCTTTGCGATTCTGCCCTGCTTGCCGATGACCCTGCCCATATCCTCCTCGGCTACGTGCAATGTCAATGTAACTGTATCCCCTTCCACAGTCTCAGTGATTACAATATCCTGAGGCTTGGAAACCAAGGGAGTAACAATAGTTGTAAGCAGTTCCTTCATTATCCTACACCGTTGTCCTTAAGCAGTTTCTTAACTGTCTCTGTGGGCTGAGCACCGTTCTTGAGCCACTGGTTGGCCTTTTCCACATCAACTGTAACAGTGTGGGGATTTGTCATAGGATCATATGTGCCGATCTGCTCGATAACTCTGCCATCTCTGGGAGATCTGGCGTCAGCGACAACGATTCTGTAAAAGGGAGCCTTCTTTGCGCCCATTCTCTTAAGTCTGATTTTTACCATTGGTAAACCTCCAAAATTTATAAAATATATCTAATGCCTATGGCACTAATATCAATCAGAACATGCCTCGGAACTTCTTCTTGCCCTTGGCCATATTTCCTACCTGCTTAATCATCTTCTTCATATTCTCGAAGTCGTTCACAAGCCTGTTCACGTCCTGAACCGTGGTACCTGAACCTGCTGCAATTCTCCTGCGTCGGGATGCATCAAGGACGTCCGGATTCCTGCGCTCGGAGGAGGTCATGGACTGAATAATAGCCTCCATGCGAACCATCCTCTTCTCGTCCAGAGAAGCGCCCTGGAGAGCCTTGGCATTTACCCCGGGGATCATCCCCACAATATCCTCAATGGAGCCCATTTTCTTGAGCTGCTGCATTTGCTGAAGGAAATCGTCCAGTGTGAACTTGTTGCTGAGCATGCGCTGGGCCATTTGTCTGGACTGTTCCTCGTCAAATGCCTCCTGAGCCTTATCAATAAGGGACTTGACGTCTCCCATGCCCAGAATTCTGTCGGCCATGCGGTCCGGGTAGAAGGGCTCCAGATCGCTGAGCTTCTCTCCCACAGAGGCAAACAGAATAGGCTTGCCTATAACTGCCTTGACTGACAGAGCTGCGCCGCCTCTGGTGTCACCGTCCAACTTGGACAGTATAACGCCGTCGATGGAGATTCTCTGATCAAAGGTCTTGGCAACGTTAACTGCAGCCTGACCAATCATGGAGTCAATTACCAGGAATATCTGGTCCGGATTAACTGCGGCCTTGATATTCTCCATCTCCTGCATCATGTCCTCGTCAATCTGCAAACGGCCTGCAGTATCGATAATGACTATGTCGTGAAGGTATGAGTTTGCATACTTGACTGCCTCCTTGGCAATCTTAACCGGGTTCTTCTCCCCATCTATGGTGAATACCTTGACATCCAGCTGACGGCCCAGTACCTGGAGCTGCTGAATAGCAGCAGGACGATATACGTCGCATGCCACCATCAGAGGGTTGTGTCCCTGCTTGCGCATGTAGTTGGCCAACTTGGCTGTAGCAGTGGTCTTACCTGCACCCTGCAAGCCGGCCATAAGGTAGACTGTAGGGGGATTGGATGACAGACGAGGCTTGGTCTGCTTGGATCCCAGCAGCTCTGTGAGCTCCTCGTAGACAACCTTGATAACCTGCTGGCCCGGAGTCAGACTCTTGAGAACATCCTCTCCCAAAGCCTTCTCGGAAACACGAGCCACAAAATCCTTGGCCACCGCCAAGTTGACGTCGGCATAGATCAAAGCCCTCTTGAGCTCAGTGGATACCTGCTTGATATCTGCCTCGGTAACACGGCCCTGGCCTCGAAGCTTGCCTACTATAGCCTGTATCTTATCAGAAAATCCCTGAAATACCGCCATCACAAATCTCCAATCATACGTGTAAGTGCATGGTCCACCTGAGCAAGTGTGTCCCTGTCCTGCTGTGACAGCACCTCCCGGTCAATGCCGGTAACTGCTGCCCGAATCTCTGTCAGCTGCTCACACTGACTCAGGAATCTGGCTGCCAAACCCAGGGCTGCCTCGTAGGACTCCAGCTTATCCTTGGCCCTGGCAATCAAATCGCCTACGGCTTGACGGGATATACCCAGCTGCTCTCCTATCTCGGTCAAGGACCTATCCTCGTTGTAATGCATATCCATGGCTGAAAAGCTTCTCTCACTGAGAAGGCCTCCGTAAAAGTCCAGCAAAAAGGGGATTCTAGAGAAATCAGTCATGGTTACCTCCAATAGCACCAGACTATATTAGCACAAAAAAGATGGGTGTCAAGCTTTTTTCTTGACACCCATTATTAATTACTTCATTGATGCTCTTCAATTTTCCCTCGGTACCCTATACACTGGCGAAGC
>CAZCOE010000052.1:0-1653 GCA_964500525.1 uncultured Clostridia bacterium
ATCTCCATAACCTGCTCTATCATCTGGTGCAGCAGCTGGCTCTGGGGGGTATTGGCTGCACGGTAATAGACCTCTTTCCCATCCCGCCGGCTGACAATGAGACCGGTGTTTTTCAATGTCCTGAGATGATGGGACACTGCAGGGCTGGACATATCCAGCATGGCAGAGATGTTGATAACGCACTCCTCACAGTGGCACAGGAGCCAGAATAAGCGCACCCGGGTTGTATCACCCAGCTGCTTAAAAATCTCAGCCACGATTTGGAAATTGCCCACATTATTTATCTGTTCCTGTATCATTTCAGTTTCATGTCCCTCTCCGTGATGGTGGGGCAATGGTGTATTGTTCATATCCTTCTCCTCTTCCCTGGCTGAAAAAAACATCCCGGGATGTATTGACTGACCTGTTCGGTTGTATTATACTACGGTTGAAACGATTAAACAAATGCTTAATCGTGCAATCAAAAATCACATTTTACATAAGGAGAATCCTTTTATGAAAAAGACATACGCTATCGAAGTTGACTGTGCCAACTGTGCAAATCTCATGGAGGACGCCGCCAGGAAGACCCAGGGTGTGGCCTCTGCTGTGGTTAATTTCATGACACAGAAGATGATCGTGGAATTCGCCGAGGGTTCCGATCCTAAAAAGGTTATGAAGGACGTGCTTAAGGCATGCAAAAAGGTGGAGCCCGATTGCGAAATCCAGCTGTAACATCACGGCACCCTTAGCTCAGTTTTCCGGTGCCTTTTTTCACAGGCGACAAATAAACAATTAAGTATACATCGAAAGGAGTCCCTTGCTATGCAGGAACTTATAATAGACATTTTGCTGGGCGTGGCCATATTGACGGCTGCTGTTTTGCTGATTACCATCGGCACCCGCAAAGGGGGCATGACCAAAAAGCAGCGAATCATGATGATCCGCATATTCATATGTGCGTCTATCCTGCTGGGGCTGCAGTTTGCTTCCCCGGAGATGTTCAATGCCCTTGACAGGTATTTATTCCCCTCAGCAGGCCGCTGGATTCGCTTTGGGTGCTACTTGATTGACTATTTGATTATCGGATACGACATTCTGCGAAAGGCAGCCAGGGGCATCAGCAACCGTCGGGTGTTCGACGAGAACTTCCTGATGGCTGTTGCTACCATAGGCGCCATGGCGTTGGCTATCTACGAAAATGGAGAGTATCTGGAGGCCATTGCGGTTATGCTGTTCTATCAGATCGGCGAATGGTTCCAGGGCTATGCAGTGGGCAAGAGCCGCCGGAACATCAGCAATTTGATGGACATTCGGCCGGACTATGCAAACATTGAAGTAGATGGCAAATTGGAACAGGTAGACCCGGATGAGGTGGGAATCGGCAGCATTATTATCGTGCAGCCCGGTGAAAAGGTGCCAATTGACGGAATTATAGTGGAGGGTTCCTCCAGCCTGAACACCAGTGCCCTTACCGGGGAGAGCCTGCCCAGGGACGCAAAGGTGGGTGACCAGGTGATCAGCGGATGCATTTCCATGACCGGTGTCCTGAAAATCCAGACCACAAAGGAGTTCGGCGAATCCACTGTTTCCAAAATACTGGACCTGGTGGAAAATGCCAGCTCCCGGAAGTCAAAGTCCGAGGACTTCATCTCAAAGTTTGCAAAGGTCTAC
>CAZCOE010000053.1:0-8663 GCA_964500525.1 uncultured Clostridia bacterium
ATCCGCCGCCCCGCTAGAAAAACAGGTTATACATGACCACGGCGTTCAAGATGCCAAAAAGGACGCCGGCACATACCTGGATGTGGGTGTGGCCTACAAACTCCTTGAGCTTAACCTCAGGCAGCTGATCCGAAGAGGACATTTCTTCAAAAAAATTCACAATTTCATTCAGCAAAACAGCCTGTTTGCCGGTTTCTCTGCGGACACCGGCGGCGTCATGGCAGACGATGCTGGCAAAGATGGTGACCATGGCAAAGGTAAAGGATGAGAATCCAAACTCAAAACCGCTGAGAACTGCCATGGAGGCAACGGTTGCAGAGTGACTGCTGGGCATACCGCCGTCGCCAAACAACCTGCGGATATCAAAATGCTTGGTAACAATTGCGTGGATAATGCACTTGATTAGCTGAGCCAATAGAAAGGAAGAAGTGCCTATGATAAGAAAGGGGTTTGTTATCATGTCGATAAACCAACGCATATTAGAGGAAGCTCCTTAAAATAATGATAGTAATCGGCAGGGCCGACTGCATAATGGGGCTGGAACAATATTACAAGGACATCATTATACTTGATTAATACCATAATGTCACCTTATAGAGCAAAAACTGCAGATTTCGTGAAAAAAGGGGAACACTAAACAACAAATAACGAAAAGAAGAACAAAACATGAAATCAATTTGGACAGAATCGGCCAAGCGCCCGGAGTTTAAACATCTGGAGGGAGATGCTGCCACAGATGTTCTCATAATCGGCGGAGGAATTGCAGGAATCCTCTGCGCCTACAAGCTCAGGGAATCAGGGGTGGATTGCATGCTGGTGGAGGCGGATCAGATCTGCGGCGGAGTCACACAGAACACCACTGCAAAGATTACCCTGCAGCACGGCTTGATCTACCACAAGATGATAAGCAGATTTGGCAGAGAAATGGCATGCCGCTATCTTCACGCCCAGAAAATGGCTATGGAGCAATACAAAGCCCTGTGCAGCACTATTCCCTGTGATTATGAGGAGAAGGACAACTACGTATATTCCCTGGACGACCCCCGCATTATTCAACAGGAGGCAGCTGCCCTGAACAGCATTGGATGCCCTGCGGATGTGGTGACCAATTTGCCCCTGCCAATTTCAGTGGCCGGAGCGGTGCGGGTGGCAGGCCAGGCCCAATTTCATCCGCTGAAATTCATTTACACATTGGCCAAGGACCTGCCAATCTACCAGCACACCAAGGTTTTGGAGCTGTCTCCCAGGGAGGTTATTACTAATCACGGAGTAATCAGGCCAAAGAAGATAATTGTGGCTACCCATTTCCCATTGCTGAACAAGCATGGCTTCTATTTCCTCAAGTTGTATCAACATCGTTCCTACGTGATTGCTCTGGGAAAGGGGCCCCAGGTAGAGGGAATGTATGTGGATGAAAACCACAAGGGAATGTCATTCAGGAACTATGGAGACAGGCTGCTGCTGGGAGGCGGAGGCCACAGGACAGGCAAACAGGGAGGCGGCTGGCAGGAACTGGAATCATTTGCCATGAGGAATTATCCGGAGGCTGAAATTCTGGGACGATGGGCCACCCAGGACTGCATGACCCTGGACAGCATTCCCTATATCGGACGATATTCGGCCTCTACTCCGGATCTCTTTGTGACTGCAGGGTTCAATAAGTGGGGCATGACCTCATCTATGGTGGCAGCTATGCTGCTTACAGATCTGGTGCAGGACAAGCCCAACGATTATGCAGATGTGTTTTCACCTTCCAGGAGCATTCTCAGGCCACAGCTGGCGGTAAATGCAGCAGAATCCCTGATTGGATTGCTGACGCCAACCACACCCAGATGCCCACACCTGGGCTGTGCACTGAAGTACAATCCCCAGGAACATTCCTGGGACTGCGGCTGTCATGGGTCCCGTTTTACAGAGACGGGAGAACTCATAGATAACCCCGCCACCGACGACAAGTCCGGCATGCCCCAGCCCCCCAAATGAGCCACAGAACATGGATGAAATCCCATCCGGAACGTAGTAGTTGACCATGGTTTGTGTTACAATATAAGGCGTATTTTCCGGAAATGTAGGATTCAGGGGGTGTACATTCATGAAGATTGCTATTGTTACCGGAGCGTCCTCTGGGATGGGCAGAGAATTCCTGCTCAGAATAGACAAGGAATACAAATTAGACCAGATCTGGGCTATCGCCCGGAACAAGGAGAGGCTGGATCAGCTGCAGAACTGGGCCACCACGCCTATCAGGACATTTTCTCTGGACCTGACAGATCCTGCCTCTATAGATGTGATTGCTGCCGCCCTGGGAGAGGAACAGCCCTGGGTTCAGCTGCTGATTAACTGCAGCGGATTCGGCAAGTTCGGCACCTTTGAGAGCATTGATCAGAGGGACAACACAGGCATGATAGACCTGAACTGTCGTTCATATGTGGCAATGACCCAAACGGTGCTTCCCTATATGAACAGGAGAGGCATTATCCTCAACGTGGACTCCATGTCGGCGTTTATGCCCCTGCCCCACGTGGCAATTTACGCAGCAACCAAGGCCTTTGTCCTCAGCTGGAGCAGGGCCCTCAATGTGGAGCTTCGCCCCCGGGGAATTCGCTCCATTGCATTCTGCCCCTATTGGGTTATGACCTCCTTCTTTGATCGGGCCAATGACAAGCAGGACATCCAACATTTTGACAAGGTATATACCACCGAGTTTGTGGTGGGCAAGGCTATGACCTATATGCGCAGGAAAAAGGGAGACACCTGTGTGCCCGGGCTGTACGCCAAGCTCCTGCACCTTACATCCAGAATTATGCCCAAACGCTTTGTAATGTGGGTTTGGACCAGATCACAGAAGCTTGACAGGAGAGACCGCCATGCCCAAGAATCGTAGTTTTTTGAGGTTTCTATGGACCTTTTTTCAGCTTACCCTGGGATCTGTAATATATTCCCTGGGAGTTGCATTTTTTCTGGATCCTCTGGACCTGGCTCCCGGAGGACTGACCGGTATAGCCATTATATTGGACAACTTTATACCCCTGGGTCTGGGCGTTATCGTATTCATTCTCAACATTCCCATTCTGATCCTGGGACTTAAGGTATTTGGCAAGAGCTTTTTGCTGTCCACATGCTACTCCACAGTGTTAATATCCCTGCTCATGGAGGCTTTTGCCGATGTGGGCAACAATACCGCCATCACCGATGACAGACTGTTGGCAGCATTGGCAGGCGGCGTGCTGCTGGCTCTGGGAATGGGGATTGTGTTCAGATGCGGCGGCACCACCGGGGGCATGGACGTTATTATCAAGCTGGTACACCTGAAGTATAGACACGTCAAAACCGGCACAATTATGCTGATGATCGATGTATCCATTGTTGGGGCATCTGCCCTGGCCTTTAAAAATTTGGAAATTGCACTGTACGCCACAGTTGCACTGTTTATTCAGAGCGTGGTGTTCGACAAGGTGCTGTACGGAACCGACGAGGCCAAGCTGGTGTATATCGTCAGCGATAACTACCATGAAATCGCTGTCCGCATGCTCAAGGAGATCAACGTAGGTCTCACCCTGCTGGAGGGAGAGGGGGCCTATACGGGACAGGACAAGCGTGTGCTGATGACCGTTGCCAAGAAACAGAATTTTCCCAAGATCAAGGATGTGGTCAAGTCCGTGGATCCCAAGGCGTTTATGATCGTTTCCTCTGCCACCGAGGTGTTTGGCGCCGGATTCAAGAGCGCACAAAAGGAGGAACTGTAGAGATTGATTTACCGGGCGCTGTATAATAACATAATCGACAATATCAAGGAGGCCCACATGAAGCTGGGCTTCACAGACAGCGAGGTCAGTCTCAACTATCAGTTCCGCAGCCTGGGCCATTTGGTGGGGGAGGTACCTGCCACAGAGGCCCTGGAGGTATTGGTGGAGGAGGCCCGGCCCACATTGGGCCAGCTGACATATAGGATCAGGGACAATGTGGTTCGCATAACCGTTCCCAGAGAGGGAGTCAGATATGTGAGGGACCATGTTCCGGAGCGGCCCCTGCTGAGAGATCTCATCTCTCTGGTTCAGCAGCCTGCAGTGACTCTGGAGGAAATCCTGGCCATGTTCCGCACACATTCGGACAAGGTGGCATGGGAGCCTACAGAAGAGGGCGGCATGGATTACGTAATATGGTTCCCGGAGGGAGAGCCCGACGACTACAGGTATTGCCTGTGTCTGGACGGCCTGGGAGCTACATATCACAGATTGTCAAAGGCAGATTTTGAGGACATTTATAAGAAAGACGAGGAGACAAAATGATTACCAAGGTTAAGGATTTACCCTACAAGAGATCTACAGTGGAGGAGCTGGAGCAGGCATACAGCCGTTTTGAGCAGGCCGTTAAGTCTGCCACTTCCGCAGACCAGATTCTGCAGGCCCGCAAGGAATTCCTGGATGGAGGCGTATGCGACTTTGCTACTGCATCTGCTTTGGCCCAGTGCAGGTTTACCCTGGACATGAACGACGAGTTCTACAAGCAGGAGCAGGACTATTACGACGAGAACAGCCCCCTGGCGTCTAACCTGATGGTAAAGATGGCCGACCTGATGCTGACCAGCCCATTCAGGGCAGAGCTGGAGAAGGCACTGCCGGCCACGGTATATCTTAACTACGATATAGCCAAGAAGGCCCACAGCGAGGCAATTATCCCGGATGAGCAGGAGGAGAACGCACTGGTTACAGGATACTCCCAGCTCATGAGCGGCCTTATGTTGGATTGGCAAGGGGAGAAGAAGCCGCTGTCCTATGTGCGAGGATTCATGGAGGACCGGGACAGAGACGTTCGCGCCGCTGCAGCAGAGGCCATTGGCAAGGGACTGGAGTCTGTATCCGACCAGCTTGACAAATACTACGACGACTTGGTCAAGGTTCGTGACCGTATGGCCAAGAAGATGGGCTATGAGAACTATATCCAGCTGGGATATTACCGCATGGGCCGCATCGACTACAACAAGGAGATGGTGGAGAAGTTCCGGGCCAACGTGCTGGAGTCCATAGTTCCTGCGGTTAAGGAAATAAAGGCAGGCGTGGCAAAGGAGCTGGGCATCGACCAGATTATGATCTACGACAACGACATCGTCTCCAGAGAGGGCAATCCCCGTCCCATGGGCGACAAAGAGCAGATCTTTGCAGCCGCCAAGCAGATGTACAACGAAATGAACCCGGAGATTGGCGCGTTTATGGAGGAGATGCAGGAGGCAGAGGCCTTTGATGTGGAGCCTCGAATGGGCAAGTGGGGCGGAGGATACTGCACCAACTTTGCCAGATTCAAGCAGCCATTTATCCTGGCCAATTTCAACGGTTCCTCAGGGGACATCGACGTAATAACCCACGAGTTCGGCCATGCATGGGCAATGCACAAGGCAAACTATGAGGGCGATCCGGAGTGCGATGTGGGTTCAATGGAGACAGCCGAAACCCATTCCATGAGCATGGAGTTCTTCAGCTGGCCCTGGATGCACCTGTTCTTTGCAGATCCTAAGGCATACTGCCGCAAGCACCTGGCCGATGCACTGACATTCATTCCCTACGGAGTTATTGTGGACGAATACCAGCACAGGGTCTATTCTCAGCCTGAAATGACCCCTGCACAGCGGAATCAGGTATGGCTGGAGCTGGAGGCCAAGTACAGGCCTTACCTGTCCTACAAGGGCATTCCTTACCTGGAGAAGGGTACCAGATGGCAGTTCCAGATGCACATCTATGAGTCCCCCTTCTACTACATCGACTACTGTCTGGCCCAGGTAGTGTCTCTGGAATTCCTGGCCGCATCCATGGACAACTATCAGGAGGCACTGTCCAGGTACATGGAGCATGCAGCCCGGGGAGGCAAGTATGCATTCAATACATTGGTGAAATTGGCCGGTCTGGCCAGCCCCTTTGAGGAGGGCGCCCTGGCAAAGGTTATAGACAACATTATGGCTAAGCTGAACACACTGTAAATTCGGAGGGAAACATGAGAGACAAGAGAATACAGACATTGGCCCACAATCTGGTGAACTATTCCTGCAAAATACAGCCCGGAGAGAAGCTGCTGGTGGAGTTGACAGGTGTGGACCCTGAGATTGGCAAGGCAATTGCAGAGGAAACATATGCAGTTGGCGGCCACCCATTCATCCAGGTGGTGGACCCGGGAATCAAGAGGGCAATCATGATGGGCATGACCGATGAACAGGCAGCCCTTATGGCAAAGTACGACGCATTCCGCATGTCCGACATGGACGCATATATTGGAATTCGCGGCGGGAACAACCTGTTTGAGGAGGTGGATGTTCCTGCAGAACAGCGCAAGGCATATCAGTTGGGATATTCCAAGCCGGTACATATGGACATTCGACTGAATCACACCAAGTGGTGCGTAATGCGCTGGCCCACTTCCGGCATGGCTCAGTCCGCAGGCCAGTCCACAGAGGCCTTCGAGGACTTCTACTTTGACGTATGCTGTCTGGACTACTCCAAGATGGACAGGGCAATGGATGCCCTCAAGGCATTAATGGAGCGCACGGACAAGGTGAGACTGGTGGCACAGGATACGGACATTACATTCTCAATTAAGGGAATGCCTGCCATCAAGTGTGCAGGCTCTCTGAATATCCCCGACGGCGAGATTTACTCTGCTCCTGTGAAGAATTCCGTAAATGGCGTTATCCACTACAACACACCCTCTATGAACCAGGGGAAGAAGTTTGAGGACGTTCGCCTAACATTCAAGGATGGCAGGATTGTGGAGGCCACATCAAACGACACCGAGACAATCAACAAGATATTGGATGTGGATGAGGGGGCAAGATACGTAGGCGAGTTTGCAATCGGCGTGAACCCCTACATTAACAAGCCCATGATGGACACACTTTTCGACGAAAAGATTGCCGGCTCTATCCACTTCACACCGGGCAACAGCTACGACGACTGCGACAATGGCAACAAATCTTCCCTCCACTGGGATCTGGTGCTCATTATGACACCGGAATACGGCGGCGGCGAAATCTGGTTTGACGATGTGCTGATCCGTAAGGACGGCAGGTTCGTTCTGCCTGAGTTGGAGTGCCTGAACCCGGAAAATTTGAAATAATTATCTTGAGTCCTGCTTTGTGCAGGACTTTTTTGGAGGAAACATGAAGAAAGTTCAATTGGGAAATACGGGAATACAGGTGCCTGCAGTGGTAGTGGGATGTATGCGCATCGGCAGCATGGACCAGGAACAGCTGGGGAGATTTGTCCACAGCGCCATGGAAATAGGAGCCAACTACTTTGACCACGCGGACATATACGACGGAGGCAGATGCGAGGAACACTTTGGTAAGCTGCTGTCCCAGGACAGGACATTGCACAGGGAGGATATGTTTATCCAGTCCAAGTGCGGCATTCGTCCCGGCAGGTACGACCAATCCAAAGAATACATTCTGGAGTCCGTGGACCAAATTCTGTCCAGGCTGCATACAGACTATCTGGACATGCTGCTGCTGCACAGGCCTGACGCATTGGTGGAGCCGGACCAGGTGGCAGAGGCCTTTGATCGGCTGGAAAGCTCAGGCAAGGTAAGGTATTTTGGGGTGTCTAATCATCGACCCAGCCAGATGCAGCTGCTGAATACCAGCGTAAAGCAGAAGCTGCAGGCAAATCAGCTGCAATTCAGCATACCGGTTTCCAATATGGTGTCGGCAGGGCTGGAGGTGGACATGGACACAGAGGGCTCAGCAGACAGAGACGGAGCGGTGCTGGACTATTGCCGGATCAACAAGGTGACAATCCAGGCCTGGTCCCCCTTCCAGATGCCCAACTGGGGTGGCTGTTATGTGGGGAATCCACAATACGCCAAGCTAAATGAGACCATGGAGATGATGGCGCCCAGGTACGATCTGGATGTGACAGGACTGGGTGCTGCCTGGATAATGAGGCACCCGGCAAACATGCAGGTAGTTATGGGAACAACTAAGGCAGAGCGCATAGCATCTGCAGTAAAGGCCTCCGAGACAGAGTTGAGCCGTGAGGACTGGTACAGGCTGTATCTGGATGCGGGACATATACTGCCTTAAGCGAGGCAAAGCCTCGCAGTGAATAGTTAATGGTGAAGAGAAGTTTCGTCGGTACTTTTGACCGCCCAAAAGTACTGGGAAAAGGCGCCGCCCCCGGCGAAGCTTTGCGACCCAGTGAAGAGTGTAGAGTGATGTGTGAAGAGTTGAGGACGCCATGCTCCCATGCTCGATTTGGAAGCGGAGCACGGGCGAGGCAAAGCCTCCCAGTGAAGAGCTAAAAGTGATGAGTGAAAAGTTCTGGCCCCCTTGCTCCCATGGTCGATCTATGAAGCTGTGCCCTAAGAACCCGAAGCGGTAGCTATGCTCCCATGGTCTATATGCGGGGCAAAGCCTCGCAGTAAATAGTGAATAGTGAAGAGTGACAAGTTTCGTTGTGGTCCCTATGCTCCCATGGTCTATATGCGAGGCAAAGCCTCGCAGTGAATAGTGAATAGTGAAGAGTGAAGAGTTGTGGTCCCTATGCTCCCATGAACGGTTATATAGTTTTCACTCTCCCAACGGTCCAAAATACTTGACAAGTTCCGTTGTGGTCGGATATGGTAAATACGAGATACTTATTTGTATTATTTAATTATTGTCCATGGTCTGGACAGGAAAG
>CAZCOE010000054.1:0-25768 GCA_964500525.1 uncultured Clostridia bacterium
CAAGACAGTGGCTGAGAACATTGCCGGCTGCATTAACCTGAACCATGATGTTATTCGCCCTGTGGAGAATCCATACAGCCAGACAGGAGGCATTGCGGTTCTCAAGGGCAATCTGGCCCCCGAGGGCAGCGTAGTCAAGCGTTCTGCAGTCCTTCCCGAAATGCTGGTACACCAGGGACCTGCCAGAGTGTTCGAGTGCGAGGAGGATGCCCAGGCAGCCATTAATGCAGGCAAGATTAAGCCCGGTGATGTAGTAGTTATTCGCTACGAGGGACCAAAAGGAGGTCCCGGTATGAGAGAAATGCTCAACCCAACCTCTGCCATTATGGGCATGGGACTGGGCAACAGCGTGGCTTTGATCACCGACGGACGATTTAGCGGAGCAACCAGAGGCGCATGCATCGGACACGTTTCCCCGGAGGCAGCATCCGGCGGCATGATCGGCGTGGTCCGGGAGGGTGATATTATAAGCATCAACATCCCGGAGAACAAGCTGGAACTCCTGGTGGATGAGGCAGAACTCCGTCAGCGTATGGAGAACTTCGTCCCCAAGACCAAGGAACTGTCCGGATATCTCAAGAGGTATGCATCGCTGGTTTCCAGCGGAGCCAAGGGAGCTATACTTAATTGATGAGTAATATGAGTCTCAAAAATCTATATATCAGGCTTAATGCCCTGGCAATTTTCCGGGATCTGCTTAAGGATCCGGTGATTGATTCCCTGTGTAAATTCATGTCCCTGGAGCAATCCGGGGACTTGGCACATGCAGTGTCTGCCTACGGAGAGTTTGTAAACGGACTGTATGTTTCCGGCAGCCCCAGCCTGGCCCATTATGTCCAGGATGTGGTGAATGACACCGAGAACCCGTATATCCGCATGATTGGCAGCGGACAGGAGCCCGGAGCGGAAATGGTCAGATGTGCCAATGAGGAACTGGAAGTAATGCAGGCAGTTGCAGATTTGACTCCTGAGGCGCTGACACGGAATCTGGATTGGCAGGACTATTTGCCGGAGTTTGGTGTGAGCAAGCTGAATATTCCCAACAGCTACAGGACCAGAATAGACAACATCGGCAGGTACGGATACGGAATCTATGCAAAATATCGTATGTTCTATGTCAATTCAGCCAACGCCATAGTGCCCGTGCAGAATCCGGACAGAATCAGACTGTCCTCTCTGGTGGACTATGAGAGGGAACAGAAGATTATCATGGACAATACCGTGGCCCTGTTGGAGGGTAAGCCGGCAGCCAACATTCTGCTCACAGGAGATGCGGGAACCGGCAAGTCCTCTACCATCAAGGCTGTAGTCAACGAGCTGTATAACCGGGGACTGCGGATTCTGGAGGTTCGTAAGGAGCAGCTTCGGGAGATACCGGCCATACTGGACGAGCTTAACAGCAATCCTCTTAAGTTTATTTTGTTCATAGACGACTTATCATTCCAAAAGGATGACGACAATTTCAGCGCCCTTAAGGCAATTCTGGAGGGTTCTGTTTCTGCAAAATCCCAAAATGTGGTTATCTATGCCACCAGCAACCGCCGCCATCTGGTCAAGGAGTCGTTCTCCGATAGAGACGGAGACGATATCCACAGAAACGACACTATTCAGGAGATAATTTCTCTGTCGGACAGGTTCGGCATACAGATTACATTCTCAAAGCCGGACAGGCAGACATATTTTGATATAGTGCATCATCTGGCAGAGGAGAGCGGCATCACCATGAATCGGGAGGACCTGGATCTGTTGGCGGAGCGGTTTGCACTGGCCAGGGGAGGCAGGTCAGCAAGGGCGGCAAAGCAGTTTGTAGACGAGGCGAAGCGAAGCACGGGCGAAGCGAGGCTTCGCCAGTGAATAGTGTAGAGTGAAGAGTGAAGAGTTCTGGTCCCCTTGCTCCCATGCTCGAATGGTGAAGCGAGGCTTCGCCAGAGAAGAGTGAAGAGTGAAGAGTTTCTGGCTATGATCCTATGATCTATTGGCGAAGCTGAGCGATCCAGTGAAAAGTAAATAGTGACAAGTTTCCTGTGGACCCTGCGTCCCAGAGGTCGAATGGCGAAGCGTTGCCCTAAGAACCCAAAGCGGTAGCTGTGCCTTTTGATTAATTCAGTGAGCGGTAAGCCAAGCACGATGATAAGTCACTTCAGCTAAGTCAGAAACATATTAGAAACATATTGACGCATGATGGAAAACCTGCTATCATTTCATTAAGATGTACAAAATTTATATATATTGGAGGAGGATATTTATGAAAATTGCCAAAACCACGACGTGCGTGATTATGGTTATCATTATGCTGTTCGCATTCGTTTTACCTGTGACTGCTGCATCTACTGAATATGAAAATGAATATAATGATTACATTATTAGCAGTCATACATATCCTGATGGCATATTTGCCGTAACAACTGTGTTCTATCATGATAATATTGTCTATGAAGTCCCAGGAACCAGAGCCAAACATGTGAGCGGGGCCACGCTGACAATCAGTCTCAGCACTGAATATTCATATACGGAGGGTGCAACTGCCAGCTTTGGCTGTGCAAACAGCATATCATCCGGTGCAACCATTGGTGTAAGCGATTTTGTAGTAGCTACAGCAGATACGTCTTTTACTTCAACAATCACCGGTGATGTTGGCCTCACACAGGCAGAAACCTGTTCTATTAAGGCAGGATTGAGTTATACTCTGGAATCAGACATGGATCCGGGTATATACTGTATCGCCGTTGTCTTCCCAGGTAAAACCGTTACAAAAAAAATCGTTGGAATTAACGCAATCGGAAGAAAGTTTACGCTCTGGGATCAAACTGTCGAATATGGTCCACAGGCAAGCGAATCCTACTACACGCTATGGCCCGAGCCACAGGAGTAACACTATGAAAAGACGGTTTGCTATATTAATTTGTTTTTGTCTTTTCTTAATAGCCCTTTGCGGATGTAACCCGGATAATACTACGGAGACAGAGGTTCCGTCACCTACTCCTGATAATACTATGGAGACAGAGACTCCGTCACCTACTCCATCGGATGCTGTAGTCAGCAACTATGTTAAGCCTACAGTATCAAAGGACTATTTTGAATTAGTCTGCGAGAACAGCAACATAACAATATATACAGATAATAATGTGCAGAATTTTCTCCAGTTCAGTATTCTTTCAGCAAAAGATTTAGATGAAGTAGAGGTTTTTATCAAATCTAACCTTGGTAATGCAGTTTCACGCATACTTAAAACCGATAAAAAACCTACCCCAATGCCCGCACATGTATTTCTCGCCTATCAGGGATTAGATTGGGCCTCGTTAGAGGGGGATAGAGGCGCATTTAGACGCACTTTTGCATCATTTGAGAGTGCCTATAACGAAACCTTGGCAGAAATGCCATCAATTTATTCCTATCAGGTTGCCATTACCTTGAACGAATTGGGCTTTAATATGGACGAGGACCAACTTGTTCAAAAAATAGATACGCTATCTATTACAATCGGAGAGCAGACAAAGACATATACTGTGGGCAATATACAGGTTTTGCCCGGTAGAGTATCAACAACTCCGAATACCAACGAAGTGGGCTTTTATCCGATTGCTACTACTGATTATCCCTGTCGTCCAGGTATGGATGGAAAGATTGTTTTATGTGAAAAGGGTAACATGGTTTTTTCTTTCCCAGTTAAGCAAAATGTAACCATACAGGGGCTGGTTATCCGTGGTACGGAGATTGTTGAGTGCGAAGTTACAATAGAAACGGCATTCGGTGATAAATATGGCATGCGCTGGGATGGCAAAACTCCTATTGATATAGATGCCGACAGCAAGTTTTCTATTAATTCATTAATCATCAGAGACCCAGAGGCAAAGGACAAAGTGTCCTATGACGTAATGTACTATCCATATGTGGAATACTTGATGGATGGCGTAGCCTACTCTGAATATATGCAGCTTGCTATTCGTATGAGACAGGATCCATTTGATATATATGCACAAAAGGTAGATGGGGTAGACACACTTTCTTACTATCGGGACTACAAGAACTACGGTAAATGACAGGCAGCATTCCACGGGTTATAAGTTAAGAGAGAAGGCGGAGCGGAGCTTCGCCTTCTCTCTTCATAGTCCTAGTGAAGATACGCCAGACCTATTGCAATACTCATTCTAAAAGCTTAAGCAACAAGAGGTGTAATTCCATACCGGCTGTAAGAGAAATTAAGCCATAAATACATCGTGGTAGTGAAAAGTTTCGGCCCGCACCCCATCTATTAAGTGAAAAGTGACAAGTTTCGTTGTGGTCTCCATTTGAACAACAGAGGCGTTAGGATTTTGTTCTGTATACTCAAGATACTCTGCGTATGTTCTTCCTTTCAGAAAGCTTCTGTCGTCACGTTTTTTATATTTGTTTGCCGAAGATTTAGGCATTTTCCTTGACACCACCCTGCGAAGTGACATTTTTCTTATATCGCCGAGGTTCTGAAAAATGCCGTTCTCTATGTAGTTGTAAAGAGTTTATTCACATATATTCAGTTCAGGGTAATTGCTTACAATAGTATATGGTGACTGCCCTTGCCTGAGCAGTGGCTCTATTACCGCTACTATTTTCTTTGCTTCGGATACAGTCAAACTGACACCAACCCGTGAATCGACAAGGACCTCCTCATATTCGGATTGGGCCTGTTCAGGTTCGTAGTAATACTTGTCAAATCGACACTTTGAGTAATTTTCACAGCCATTACAAGCACCGGGGGAACGGTCTCGTCTTGTACACTTGAACGGGGAATACCCCACAATTCTATTGTACATACTCTGCTGTACTTACAGTGTTTGTAATTGTTGCATTCAAGGGGCAAATTGCATTGATGCCTCAAGATTCGGTGTTTCTTGATTTCTTTACTGATTGTGGAATTGTCCTTGCCAAGGGTTAGTGCAATAGCCTTACAAGTAGAGCCGTTTTCTATCCCTAGTCGAATTACTCGTCGCTATTAAGCGTTAAGTGTTTGTTTACGTTTTGATTTTGCATTTATAGCACCTCCTTTTTACGTTAACTGTAAAACCAAATGCCATTTGCAAAAAGTGGAAATTTTAACTATTCACTTCAGCCAGTTAAAAATATATAGATAACCCATTGACTTATCGTGGCGCGGTTGCTATATTGTTAACATAATATACAAATTTTGGATAGATAAAGAAGGACTTTTATGAAAATTCACAAAACCATTTTGTGCCTTATTATAGTTATTATTATGCTTCTCTCATGTGCTTTACCTGTGACTGCTGCATCTGCTGAATACGAAAATAAATATAATGAATACTTGATTAGCAGTGATAAATATCCTGATGGCATATTTGCCGTAACAACTGTGTTCTATCATGATGATATTGTCTATGAAGTCCCCGGAACCAGAGCCAAACACGTAAACGGTACCACGCTAACAATTACTGCCGGTACTGAGTATTCTTATACAGAGGAGGCTACTGCCAGCTTTGGCTGTGCAGATAGTATATCCTCCGGTGCAACTATTGGAGTAAGTGAGTTTGTAGTAGCTACAGCAGATTCGTCTTTTACTTCTACAATCACCAACGATGTTGGACTCACGCAATCAGAAACCTTTTCTTTTAAGTCAAGCGTCAGCTATACTCTGGACTCAGGCATGAAACCGGGAATATATTGTATCGCCGTAGTATTCCCTGGTAAAACTGTTACAAAGGAAATTGTAGGCATTAACGCGTTTGGAAGAAAGATTACCCTATGGGATCAAACTGTCGAATATGGTCCACAGGCAAACGAATCCTATTACACGCTATGGCCGGAGGACTGACGCTATGAAAAGACGGTTTGCTATATTTATTTGTTTTTGCCTTTTCTTAATAGCCCTTTGCGGATGCAACCCTGATAATACTACAAACAACACTACAAATAATACTACGGAGACAGGGGCCCCATCGCCCAGTCCATCGGATGCTGTGACCAGCAACTATGTTAAGCCTACGGTATTAAAGGACTATTTTGAGTTAGTCTGCGAGAACAGCAATATAACAATATATTTAGATAATAATGTGCAGAATTTTCTCTATTTCAGTATTCTTTCAACAAAGGATTTGGATGGAGTAGAGATTTTTATTAAATCTAACCTTGGTAATGCTGTTTCACGCATACTTAAAACCTATGAAGAACCTACTCAGATGCCTGCGCATGTATTTCTCGCCTATCAGGGATTAGATTGGGCTGCGTTAGAGGGGGATAGAGGCGAATTTAGACGCGCTTCTGCATCATTTGAGAGTGCTTATAACGAAACCTTGGCGGAGATGCCATCGATTTATTCCTATCAGGTTGCCATTCCATTAACCGATTTGGGCTTTAATATGGATGAGGAGCTTCTTGTTCAAAAAATAGACACACTATCTATCACTATCGGAGAGCAGACAAAGACCTATTCTGTGGGCAATATACAGGTCTTGCCTGGTAGAGTATCAACAACCCCGGATACCAACGAAGTAGGTTTTTATCCAGTTGCTACTACTGATTATCCCTGTCACCCGGGTACGGATGGAACGATTACTTTATGTGAGAAGGACGGCATGGTTTATGGATTCCCAGTTGATCAGAATGTAACCATACAGGGTTTAGTAGTCCGAGATACAGAGATTATTGAGTGTGAAATCACCATAACAACCCCATCCGGTGATAAATATGGCATGCGCTGGGATGGCAAAACTCCTATCGATATAGATGCCGGCAGCAAGTTTTCTATTAATTCTTTAATCATCAGAGACCCGGTCGCAAAGGATAAAGTGTATTATAATGTAATGTACTACCCATACATAAATTACACAATGGATGGTGTAAGCTACTCTGAAAGCATGCAGGTAGATGTTCGCATGAGACAGGATCCCTTTGATATATATGCGCAGAAGGTTGATGGAGTGGACACACTTCCATACTATCAGGATTACAAGAACTACGGTAAATAACAGGCAGCATTTACATTTATTGTTTATTATATATTACGGAGGAAAACCATGTTCAAGAAAATCGCATCAAAGATAATAATGGCATTATTGCTTATTGCATCAGCAGTAGCACCCATTGGTGCACTGTATTACGTGTCATTACTTGAGCAAGCTCAATATCAGCCACAGGACAGCGATATTACCCTGAAAGAGCTGGCCTATGGATCCATTTGTGATATTTCTCGTATGGACATGGAGGAACAGATTACTCTCTCCGGGACAATAATTAGTACTGGCGTAATCTACGAAGAACTGGATATGGATAATATTTCCAATCTTCGTCTTTTGGTTTCAGCAGGTCAGGCCCTACACGAGGGAGATTTAATAGGCTACCTTGAGGGTCGCGAGATTCGTGCTACAAAGACAGGCATCATTCGCTCCATTAACCGAGGTGGCGACGCCTACATCGAACTGTGGTCCCTGGATAATCTGGCAATAGAGTGCTATGTTGATGATACGCAGCTTAACGTCCTTAAGCGAAGCAATCTCGATCTTACAGATAGCGACGGCAATAAATATGTGGTTGATCAGATTGACGATATTCGCATCGGCAATGATTTGACCAGAGTATTGATAACATCTGAATCGGCTCCGCTGGTCTATGGTAAAAAAATAACCGATGCCAAACTTACCACCGGCAGAGTGTATCCCGATTGTTTGATTGTGAAATCAAATTGTGTATATTCCTACAACGGTGAAAACTATTATGTTCGCCTGGTGGATAGTAAGGGAGTTGTATTGGGTGAAGCACAGGTAGAAGTTGGCTTTTCTTTAGACGGATATACGTGCATCATTAGCGGAGCAGAGGAGGGACAACTTTGCGACTCCGGGTTCAAAGCCATCGCAGAAGGAGAGAACTAAATGAAGGATTTAAATTTAGTTCTTTCCCATGTTAAAAAGAGTTACTCACGTCCTGTTCTTACAGATATTAACCTGACAGTGACCAATGATAGTTATGTAACAATACTGGGGAAATCCGGCTCAGGCAAGTCAACTTTACTGAATATCCTTGGCATGGTTGAACACTATGACTCAGGGGAGTATCGTTTTAACGATGTTGTTATTCAAAATCGAAGGGACTATTCCCGTCTCCGACTGGAGAATATAGGGTTTATTTTTCAATCCTACAATCTTATTCCCACATTGACGTGCATTGAGAACATTCAGCTGCCTTGCCTGTACTCCAGACGCCTGTCGTCACAGAACGTAGACGAGCTAATAGAATTGCTGGACATAGAACCACTTCTTTCACAGCGAGTAAATACGCTATCAGGCGGTGAGAAACAGCGCGTAGCCATTGCCAGGGCATTAATGATGGATCCCTGTCTGCTGTTGGCTGATGAGCCTACCGGAAACCTGGATCAAAAGAACAAGGAGGTTATATATCGTCTGCTTAAAAGGGAGCACGAAAAAGGCAGGGGTGTTATTTTAATAACCCATGATCAGGTAACCGCCGGACAGGCAAAGAAAGTGTATTATTTAGAGGGAGGAATGCTGCATGAAAAACAAGCATAATCCATCTGCATTTGCCCATGCTGTCAAAATGCTCTGGAGAAATAAGGGCAGTTATGCTATGCTGACCGTTACCATAGTTCTGTCATTCTCTCTGTTCCTTGGCTATCTGACCTTTATGGACTCCAATCTTTATAATAAGTATAAGGTTATCTTTTCTTCCAGGAAAGATGTCGTTATGGCCCAATCCTCAGATAGAGAGCCTACGGATCATTTGGCCTTGGCAGCTAATGCTCGAAAAGTGGATGAAAACGTTCAACTATACCATTACTTCGAGATTCAGACTCAATTAAGGCAGTATCAGCGCGTTAATGCCCGAGTCTTCTTTTTACCCCAGGGTGATAGACCCGTTTTTAATACCGCTTTATTCTTTGATGGAAAGGATCCCTACAACATAACAGAGCAAATCAAGCCTATATTTGGTAAAGCAGACTTTAACTTAGCCGAGAATGAGGCCATTGTCAACAAATCATTCTTCGAAGCAATCAGTCCGGATGGCAAGTTGCCGGTGTCCATAGTGGTCCCGGTTAAGTGGACCGATAAAACCACTTCCTATTTTCAGGTGGATGTTGTAGGCGTTACACCGGATAAGGAAGACTGTCTTATATCATATAATGAAAAAGGCGAATACCATGGCCAAGTAGAGATTTATCTCTCTCAACTACTGTTAAAGGGCAGGACTGCCAGTGAATTCAGTTTTCCCCCACGCCGTATTACCTGGATTTGCTCCGAAAAACCGGAAGAAATTGTTCTGCAAGCCAGACAGTTTGATATGGTAGTCCACGCTGTCGCTGATGAACAGGAAGAAGCCCTGATAAGGGTTCAAGCGCAGAAGGCAACCAAGGGAATAGTTGCCATAGTATTGCTGTTCCTTTTGGGTATAAATCTTTATTCCAGCTTTTCCAATGCTCTGGAACGCCGCAAATACGAAATTGGTGTCAAGAGGGCAATTGGAGCCTCGAGTGGCAGCATTATGAGGCAGTTCCTTGGTGAGAGCTTAATGGTCATGCTTTTCAACATTGTTGCATCCATTGTAATTGTCGTTGATGTGTTGATCTGTTACAAGTTGTATGCCCAGCTTATATGGAAGGCGGTTTGGACAGTAAATGTTTCAATTCATTCTATAATCATGTTCCTGATTTGCAGCATATCACTGACGGTGGTCTTTAGCTTATTATTTGCATATAAATCGACCAAGGTGGAGATTGTAAAGTACTTAAAGGCAGAATAAATCACATATTTCGCAACCTCACCTTCATCTGAATCTTTATGCAGAAAAATGAATAAATACTCATGAACTGAATAGACAACTTTCCCCTGTGAAAGCTGTCTTTTTTTGTGAAGTTTTTCACGGTGCCTATATATTGACAAAACACAGGGCAGAGGAATAGAATTATGAATATGCCAATGAATATTTATGCACAAAGGAGCGTTTAAAATGAATAAAAAGGATATCAAAAAGGTGGTTCTTGCATATTCCGGAGGACTGGATACTTCTATCATCATTCCCTGGCTTAAGGAAAACTACAACAACTGCGAGGTTATCGCCGTTTCCGGCAACGTGGGACAGGCAGATGAGCTGGAGGGTCTGGAGGAGAAGGCTATCAAGACCGGTGCATCCAAGCTCTATGTTCTGGACCAGACAGATGAGTATGTTAACGACTACATCATCCCCTGCATGAAGGCCGGCGCCGTATACGAGGATTACCTGCTGGGCACATCCCACGCCCGTCCCTGCATTGCCAAGGGCCTTGCCGAGATTGCTATTAAGGAAGGCGCAGATGCTATCTGCCACGGCTGCACAGGCAAGGGCAACGACCAGGTTCGTTTTGAGCTGGCACTTAAGCATTTCTGCCCGGATATGCATATTATCGCTCCCTGGAGAGAGTGGGATATTAAGTCCCGTGAGCAGGAGATTGAGTACGCAGAGGCCCACAACATTCCCCTCAGGATTAACAGAGAGACCAACTACTCCAAGGACAAGAACCTGTGGCACCTTTCCCACGAGGGCATGGACCTGGAGGATACAGGCAATGAACCCCAGTATGAGAAGCCCGGATTCCTTGAAATGGGCGTTTCTCCCATTCAGGCACCTGACGCTCCCACATATGTAACACTTGATTTTGAGCAGGGCACACCTGTGGCACTGGATGGAGTTAAGATGTCTGCCAAGGATATTATCCTTAAGCTCAATCAGCTGGGCGGCGCCAACGGTATCGGCATTATCGACATCGTAGAGAATCGTCTGGTGGGCATGAAGTGCCGCGGCGTATACGAGACTCCCGGCGGAACTATCCTGTACAAGGCTCACAGCGTTCTGGAGAGCATCTGCCTGGACAAGATGACACTTCACGAGAAGCAGAGACTGTCTATCACCTTTGCAGAGCTGGTATACAACGGACAGTGGTTCACACCGCTGAGAGAGGCTCTGTCAGCATTTGTTGACAAGACACAGGAGAAGGTAACCGGTAAGGTAAGGCTTAAGCTGTACAAGGGCAATATGATTAACGCCGGGGTATGGAGCCCCTACTCCCTGTACAGTGAGGAGATTGCCACATTCGGCGAGAGCGATTACAATCAGGCCGATGCAACAGGCTTTATTAATCTCTATGGACTGCCAATCAAGGTTCAGGCCATGGTAGATCAGCAGAACAAGAACAAGTAACCAGGAGTTTTTAAATGGCTAAGATGTGGGCAGGGCGCACCGCCGGAATAACTGACAAGATTGCCGATGATTTCAACTCATCAATATCCTTTGACAGCCGCATGTACAGGCAGGATATTACCGGCAGCATGGCACATGCAGCTATGCTGGCCAATCAAGGGATTATTTCCCGGGAGGATTCAGATGCGTTAATCGCCGGGCTTGAGACAATATTGCAGGATCTGGATAGTGGGACCCTGACCATAGACTTAGGCTGTGAGGATATTCACATGTTTGTGGAGCAAGTCCTCACAGACAGGTTGGGAGATGTGGGCAAGAAGCTCCACACCGCCCGCAGCCGCAATGACCAGGTTGCACTGGACATCCGCATGTACTTGAGAGACCAGATAGACCAGATTTCTGAATTAATCAGGGATCTGGTTTCTGCCGTTACGGACAAGGCTGAACAGTACAAGGCCACGGTAATGCCCGGCTATACCCACCTGCAGAGAGCACAGCCCATTACCTTTGGACACCATCTGATGGCATACGCCATGATGCTGCTGAGGGATCTGGATAGATTAGCAGATTGTCGCAGGCGTATGAACCAATCTCCCATAGGATGTTGTGCCTTGGCAGGAACCACCTACGATACAGACAGGTATTTTGAGGCGGAGCAATTGGGCTTTGACGGCATATGCCTGAACTCCCTGGACGGCGTATCCGACAGGGACTTCTGCGTGGAGATGATGAGCGCGATTTCCATTGCCATGATGCACTTGTCCCGGTTCTCAGAGGAAATTATTCTCTGGTCCAGCTGGGAGTTCAAGTTCGTGGAACTGTCGGATGCCTATACCACAGGCTCCTCAATTATGCCTCAGAAGAAGAACCCGGATATGGCGGAATTGGTACGGGGCAAGACAGGCCGGGTATACGGAGACCTGATGGCTCTGCTGACCACCCTCAAGGGTCTGCCCCTGGCATATAACAAGGACATGCAGGAGGACAAGGAGAGCATTTTTGACGCCTGTGATACAGTCAAGATGTGCCTCAGGGTATTTACAGGCATGATCAAGACCCTCAAGGCCATTCCCGAGAATATGCTGAGGGCTGCACAGAAGGGATTTATCAACGCCACAGATTTGGCTGACTATCTGGTTAAGAAGGGGTTGCCCTTCAGAGCCGCCTACAAGATTTCCGGCTCAATAGTGGCATATTGCATTGCTGAGGATAAGGATCTGGAAAGCCTGACTCTGGACAAGTACCGTGAGTTTTCCCCCTTGTTCGGTGAGGATGTATACGACCATATTTCACTGGAGGCCTGCGTCAGCAAACGCATTTCCGCAGGAGGCACTTCTGTAGCCTCGGTGGAGTCCCAGATTAACTATGTTAAAGAGGTACTTGGAAAATGACCAAGGTGTTTATAGACGGCAGTGCCGGCACCACAGGCCTGCGCATAGAGGAGAGGCTGGCCAGCCGCAGGGACATCAGCCTGATCAGGCTCCCAGATGATGTCCGCAAGGACCCGGAGGCAAGGCGTCAGGCAATAAATGAGGCAGAGATTGTGTTTCTGTGTCTGCCGGATCCTGCAGCCATAGAGGCAGTAGAGCTGGCACAGGGTTCCAAAGCACGGATTATAGATACATCCACAGCCCATCGTACAGCACCGGGGTGGGTATATGGCATGGCCGAGCTGGCTGAGCAGAGACAGAGAATAGCAGAGGCCAGCAGAGTGGCCAATCCGGGCTGCCACGCCAGCGGATTTATCGCATTGGTGGCGCCCCTGGTTCAGGAGGGCATCCTTTCCCGGGATGCGGCACTCAGCTGCTTCTCCCTGACGGGATATTCCGGAGGCGGCAAGAAGATGATCGCCCAATATGAGGATGCCAACAGAGATCCGCTGCTGGAGGGCCCCAGACAGTATGCTGTCACTCAGCAGCACAAGCACCTTAAGGAAATGTCCCAGGTTTGCGGGCTGACAGAGGCTCCTGTGTTCTGTCCCATAGTGGCTGACTTTTACAGCGGCATGGAGGTTACGGTGCCCCTGTTTGCCAAGGACATCAAGGGCTCTCCGGAGGATATCCGCAGCCTGTACCGCAGCTATTATGCAGATGGCCTGATTCGCCCCATAGACGATACGGACCAGGACGGAATGCTGAGCGCTGCAGCCTACAGCGGCAGAGATGACATGCAGGTTGGAGTATATGGCAATGAGGACAGAATCCTGCTGGTGAGCAGATTCGACAACCTGGGGAAAGGCGCCTCAGGAGCCGCAATACAGAACATGAACATTATGCTGGGTGTCCGCGAGACAACCGGCCTGAACATATAGAGACAAGGAGATTATCCATGAAATTGATTCCAGGAGGCGTATGTGCCTCAACAGGATTTAAGGCAAACGGAATACATTGCGGAATTCGCAAAAACCATTCCAAAAAGGACCTGGCCCTGATTGTCAGCGATGTGCCCGCCACTGCAGCAGCAGTCTATACAACCAACCTGGTTAAGGGAGCACCTCTCAAGGTTACACGCTGCAATATCTCTGACGGCAAGGCCCAGGCAGTCATATGCAACAGTGGCAATGCCAACACATGCAATGCAGGAGGAGAGCAGGTTGCACTGGATATGTGTCAACTGGTTTCCAATGCAACCGGGGTCCCGGCCAAGGACGTCGTGGTTGCATCCACAGGTGTTATAGGGCAGCCTCTGGACATTACACCTATTGCAAATGGTATGGAACAGCTTGCTGCAGGCCTGTCCTATGACGGAGGCAATGCGGCAGCTCAGGCCATTATGACCACCGACACCTGCCCCAAGGAAATCGCGGTGGAGTTTCAAATTGGCGGAAAGACCTGCCATATGGGTGGCATAGCCAAGGGCAGCGGCATGATCCATCCCAACATGGCCACCATGCTGGTATTTATCACATCTGACGTTTCCATATCGGCCACCATGCTGCAGCAGGCCCTGTCCAATGACATTGCCAAGACATTCAATATGCTCAGCATAGACGGAGATACCTCCACCAACGACATGGTAACTGTATTGGCCAACGGCATGGCAGGCAACGATGAAATTGCTGCTCCGGGCCCTGAATTTACCACATTTATGGAGGCACTCAATACTATTACAGTTGGCCTGTGCCGCATGATTGCCGGGGACGGCGAGGGTGCAACCAAGCTGCTGGAGTGCATTACAACCGGAGCTCAGGATGAGGAGACAGCCAAAACCTGTGCCAAGAGCGTCATTTGCTCCAGCCTGCTCAAGGCTGCTATGTTTGGCGCAGATGCCAATTGGGGCCGGGTATTGTGCGCCATAGGATACAGCGGAGCCAAGGTGGACGTAGACAAGATCGACGTTTCCTTCAGGTCTGCCAAGGGAGAGATTCTGGTATGCAAGGACGGCGCCGGAGTTCCATTCTCCGAGGAAGTTGCCAAGGATATCCTGTTGGAAAAGGAAATCGAAATATTGGTTTCCCTTGGGAATGGCCCCTATGGAGCATCTGCCTGGGGTTGCGACCTGACCTACGATTACGTTAAGATAAATGGTGATTACCGTACATAAAGGAGCAGATTGATGCAAGGCAGCTTTTCTAACGCAGAAAGGGCAGAGGTGCTGACAGCCGCCCTGCCATATATTCGCCGCTACAGCGGCAAGCTTGTTGTGATTAAATACGGCGGCAATGCCATGATTAATGAGCAGCTTAAGATGCAGGTCATGGAGGATATTGTCCTCCTGTGGCTGGTTGGCATCAAGGTTGTCCTTGTTCACGGCGGCGGTCCTGAGATCAGCGACACCATGGCACAGTTGGGCAAGCAGCCCAAGTTCCTGGACGGACTCAGAGTCACAGACAAGGAGACTGTGGATATTGTCCAGATGGTTCTGGCAGGCAAGGTCAACAAGAACCTGGTCAACCTGCTGGAGATGAAGGGCGGCAAGGCCATGGGCATTTCCGGTATCGATGGACGGATGATCGAGGCGGACTTTAAGAGCGAGAAGCTGGGCTATGTAGGCGAGATTACCAATATCAACATTCAGCCTGTTCTGGACCTGCTTGAAAAGGGCTATATTCCTGTGCTGTCCACAGTGGCCTGCGACAAAAAGGGCAACGTATACAATATCAACGGTGACACTGCGGCTGCCCGCATTTCCGGCGCTCTGGGAGCAGAGAGACTAATCATGATGACAGATATTGCCGGCATCCTGCGGGACAAGGATGATCCATCTACACTGATTCCCAAGGTCACCATGGAGGAGGCCAGGACATTTATCGATCAAGGAGTGGTATCCGGAGGCATGATTCCCAAGGTCAAGTGCTGTATCGATGCTCTGAACCGGGGCGTTGACAACGTAACTATTATGGACGGCCGGATCTCCCACTCAATTCTCATGGAGCTGCTTACAGATGAGGGCGCAGGAACCATGGTTACCAAGGAGTAACAGATGACAGACATTACATCACTTGACAGACAATATGTGGCAGGCACCTATGGCAGATTCCCTGTTGAACTGGTGTCCGGCAGCGGCAGTATAGCCAGGGACTCCCAGGGCAAGGAGTATATCGACATGGGCAGCGGTATAGGTGTCACATGTATGGGATATTCTGACCCGCAGTGGGTTAAGGCCGTTACAGATCAGCTCGGCAAGCTGCAGCACACATCCAACCTATACTATACCGAGCCCTGCGCTGCTCTGGCAAAGGTGTTGTGCCAGAGAACCGGTATGTCCAAGGTGTTCTTCTCCAACTCCGGAGCAGAGGCCAACGAATGTGCCATTAAGGTGGCCAGAAAGTACTCCGCAGCGACCAAGGGACCGGACTGCTATACAATTGTAACTCTGCGAAACAGCTTCCATGGCAGAACTTTGACCACATTGGCAGCCACCGGTCAGGATCATTTTCATCAGCTGTTCAACCCTCTGACCCCGGGCTTTGTCCACGTTTCAGCTGGGGACATGGAGGAGCTGAACCGGGTGGTGGATGAGACCCAAGTGGCAGGAATTATGCTGGAATGTGTCCAGGGAGAGGGAGGCGTAATTGCCCTGAGCCCTGAGTATATCAAGGCGGTGGCCCAATTGGCCGGGGAAAGGGATATTCCGCTGATAATCGACGAGGTGCAGACAGGCAACGGCCGTACAGGCGCTCTGTATGCCTATATGAACTACGGCATCCATCCCGATATTGTGTCTACAGCCAAGGGCTTGGGGGGAGGATTGCCCATTGGAGCCACTATGATGAGTGCCAAGTTGCAGAATGTTCTGGGACCGGGAGACCATGGCTCTACCTATGGCGGCAATCCTGTAAGCTGCGCAGGAGCACTTAGTGTGATGAGCCGACTGGATCAGGACTTCCTGGAGGGTGTCAAAGGGCGGAGTCGGTATATATTCGAGACACTGAATGGAGCAAAAGGCATCAAGTCCGTAACAGGTATGGGCCTGATGATTGGCATCGAGACAGAAAAGCCTGCCAAGGACGTGGTAAACGCCTGTCTGGAGCGGGGTGTGATGTGCCTGACAGCCAAGACCAAGGTTCGCCTGCTGCCTGCACTCAACATTCCTATGGACCTGTTGGAAAAGGCCGTGGACGTAATCAAAACCGTATGTGGGGAGGATTGAATGATGCTTAACATGAAAAACCGCAGCTTTCTCAAGCTGTTGGACTATACACCCGACGAGATCAATGGCCTTATTGACCTGGCAGCAGAACTAAAGGCCCAGAAAAAGGCCGGAATACCCCATAGAATGTGTCAGGGCAAGAACGTAGCTCTTATCTTTGAGAAGACATCCACCAGAACAAGATGCGCCTTTGAGGTGGCAGCTGCAGATCTGGGCATGCACCCTGTATATCTGGATTCATCCGGATCTCAGATTGGCAAGAAGGAGAGCATTGCAGACACAGCCCGAGTGCTGGGACGCATGTTCGACGGCATCGAGTACAGAGGATTTGGACAGGAGCGGGTAGAGGCATTGGCCAAGTATTCAGGCGTGCCTGTATGGAACGGACTGACGAACGAATTCCACCCTACCCAGATATTGGCCGACTTCCTGACTATCCGGGAGCACTTTGGCAAGCTTAAGGGGATCAAGCTGGTATATATGGGGGATGCCAGGTACAACATGGGCAACTCACTGATGGTGGGATGTGCAAAGATGGGTATGCATTTTGTGGCCTGTGCCCCCAAGAAGTACTTTCCCGACAGCAAGCTGACAGAACAGTGTCTGGCAATTGCCAAGGACACAGGCGCAGTGCTGGAATTCTGTGAGAATCCTGAGGAGGCAGTCTCGGGAGCAGATGTTATCTATACGGATGTATGGGTATCCATGGGAGAGCCGGACCAGGTATGGCAGGAGCGCATAGATGACCTGCTGCCCTATCAGGTAAATGGCAAGGTTATGTCCATTGCCGGCAGCCAATGCAGATTTATGCATTGCCTCCCTGCATTCCACGACCTGAACACCACCATAGGCAGACAGGTGTATGACAAGTTTGGCCTTGAGGCACTGGAGGTAACAGATGAGGTGTTTGAGGGTCCTCAATCCCTGGTATTTGACGAGGCTGAGAACAGGATGCACACCATCAAGGCCGTTATGGCAGCAACGCTTGTGGACTGACAATCACCGTGTAAATCTATGACAAACTTTGACTTTCTCAAGAAAATTCCGGAATTCCAGGTGTTTGCAGACGCTGCAGTGTCTGCAGAACTAATGCTGCACATCGATGTGGATGCCTGCGTCATCAGCTGCCGCAGGGCCATGGAATTCGCCATCAAGTGGATGTTCTCTATAGATGAGGACCTGAAGATGCCCCACAACGACTCGCTCGTATGCCTGTTGGAGGACGAGGATTTTTCCGGAATTGTGGGCAAGGATATGATGAGGCGCCTGGAGTACATCCGAAAGATAGGAAATAAGGCTGCCCACGGCGAGGGAAAGGTTGTAAAACAGCAGGCCGAACTGTGTCTGGAGAATTTGTTCGAATTCCTGGACTTTGTGGCATTTTGCTACCACAAGGACTACCGGAAGCGGGAATTTGACAGAAAACTGCTGGAACTCACCCTGGAAGAGGTGCTGGATTTCGTCACCGAGGATGTGGACCTGCAGACATTGAGGAATCAAAACGAAGCAAGCCGGGAGGAATTCACCGCCAGGAGAAACCAACATGGCAGCTCATATGTGGCAAGGCCGTATACTATAACCAGTGAAGAGTGAAGAGTGAAGAGTGAAGAGTGAAGAGTTGTGGTTCCCATGCTCCCCGGCGAAGCGAGGCTTCGCTTGCTTCGCAGTGAATAGTTAAAAGTGAAGAGTGAAGAGTTCGGTCCCCATGTTCTCCGGCGAAGCGAGGCTTCGCTTGCTTCGCAGTGAATAGTTAAGAGTGAAGAGTGAAGAGTTTCGGTCTCCATGTTCCCCGGCGAAGCGAGGCTTCGCCAGTGAAAGGCAGAATAGCAATTAATGAAAAGCGCTGTGAGCTATATGCTCCAGCGCTTTTGAAAAACCAGATTCAACACACTAAACAATAAAATTGGTTAAGGAATTGTAGCCAGCTGAGTGAACCTTGTCAAGTTTTTGGACCGATCGAAGAGTGAATAATCGAGCAAAGGAACGTGGGGACTAGAACTCTTCACTCATCACCATTCACTATTCACTGGGTATAATCGAGCAAAGGAACGTGGGGACCAGAACTCTTCACTCATCACCATTCACTATTCACTGGGTATAATCGAGCAAAGGAACGTGGGGACCAGAACTCTTCCACTCATCACCATTCACTATTCACTGCGAAGCTATCCCACCATTGTCTCGGAGTTCATAACCTCCTGCTGAATGGTCTCGTCGTAGGAGAGAATAGGCTCCACATCCCTGTTTCGTATACGCCGTTCCACATAGTTGCGGGTAATCCGCGCCACCAATGGGAACAGGGCAACTACACCTATAAGGTTGGGAATCATCATCAGTCCGTTGAAAGTATCGGAAATGTCCCATGCCAGTGAGGATGTCATAACAGCACCGGACATAATCATCAGGACGAAGATAACCTTGTATACCTTAACCGCCTTGGAACCCATCAGATATTCCACGGACTTGGCACCATATTGGGACCAGCCAAGAACTGTGGTAAAGGCAAAGAGCAGCATGGCAATTGCCACAAAGTAGGATCCAAAGGGACCAAATGCATTTCCAAAGGCCTGGGACACCAGTGTGGCATCGTTGACGCCTTCCAGTGCCATGCCCGTATTCAGATCAATATATCCCGAAGTCAGAACAACCACAGCAGTCATAGTACATACAACCATCGTGTCAAAGAACACCTCAAAGATGCCCCACATGCCCTGCTTAACCGGCTCATTGACATTGGATGAGGAATGAACCATAACGGAGGAACCAAGGCCCGCCTCGTTGGAGAAAACTCCCCGCTTGCAGCCTTGAGTAATAACTGTGCTGATGGTAACGCCTGCCACACCGCCTGCCACTGCCTTGGTGCCAAAGGCAAAGCGGAAAATTGATGAGAATACAGCACCCAGGCTGTTAAAGTGCATAATTGTCAGAATCAGTGCACCCACAACGTACATAACTGCCATTATGGGAACCACTTTCTCTGCAACAGAGGCAATGCGCTGAAGACCACCGATAATAATGAGGCCGGCCAGGACAATTAAAACACCTCCGATAATCAATGAAAGAACAGGAATGCCTGCAACCTCTCCCAGGTTCACATTCTGGAAGAAAGCGGACTCCAGGTTCAGGGTGATTTTGTTAACCTGTCCCATGTTGCCAATGCCAAAGGAGGCCAGGATTGCGAAGATGGAAAACAGGGAAGCCAGAACAGACCCCAGAACCTTGCAGTGTTTGCGGCTGCCCAAACCGTCCTTGAGGTAATACATCGCTCCTCCGGACCACTCTCCCTGGGAATTGCGCCTGCGGTAGTAGATGCCCAGCACATTCTCAGAGAAATTGGTCATCATGCCAAAGAAGGCAGCTGCCCACATCCAGAAAACGGCGCCGGGGCCGCCTATTACGATAGCAGCAGATACACCTGCGATATTACCTGTACCAATGGTGGCAGCCAGTGCAGTGCACAGTGCCTGAAACTGGGAAATAGAACGCTTGTCGGTCTTCTTGACTGCGCCGCTGCCTTTGGCGAACACAGAACCGATGGTTTCCTTCCACCAGTGGCCCAGGTGGGATACCTGGAAGAATCTGGTGCAGCAAGTCATCAGGATGCCTGCGCCAATCAGCAGAAACAGACCGATTTTGACCCAGACAAAGTCGTTAATCACGCCGTTTATGTCGGCTATATCCTTCATCAACTTTTCCATAGAACCTCCTATAATAAAAAAGCGAACCGCATCGCGATCCGCTAAAAACAAAACAACACCATTATTGAATGGGAATACTTTGTCCTTTTGCCTGAGAGATTAGCAGATTGCCTTGCACCTTCGGCACCCAAAATGGGATTCTCCAAAGTTCTGTCTGCTGACAGTCCTCATCTTAACAGACACCTGAGAGCGTTAATCCTTCGGTTGCAACAGCGCATTTCCTGCCAGCTTCATACAGAAATATTCAATTAAGAGTCATTGTATAGAAAAAACAGCTATATGACAATGCAATTTACGGGAAAAACATGTAATGTTTGTTTTCGAAAAATGTCCTACGATAAATTGGCGAAAAGTGATACAATCAGGAAAAGTACACATTTTGAGGGACAGACATGATTGACAATTATATTAAATGCGCAGCAATTACACCTGACCTTGCCTTAGCAAATCCATCGGCGAATGCAATCGCCATTATAGAGGCACTGAGAGGAGCCCAGGCCCAGGGGGTCAAGCTGGCAGTATTCCCGGAACTGTGCCTTACCGGATATACCTGCGGAGATCTGGTTATGCAGCAGCGGCTGCTGGACAGTGCAATGCAGGGCCTCAGGAGCATTATGGAGGCCAGCGTGGATATGGACATTCTGTTCGCAGTCGGCCTGCCTATGGCCATTAATTCCAAACTGTACAATGTGGCTGCAGTGATCAAGGGAGGTGAGCTGCTGGGGTTGGTACCCAAAACCTACCTGGCGGACCATGGTGAGTTCAGCGAGAGCAGATATTATGCGCCCGGTCCCAAGGAGAATACAACCATTATACTGTGGGGACAGGAGATAACCTTTGGCTCCAGGCAGATATTCCATTGCGGCAACATGGAACAGCTCACAGTGGCTGTGGAGATAGGCCATGACTTATTGGCAGTGAGAGCTCCCTCTGTCAGCCATGCCCTTAACGGCGCCAATATTATATTGAATCTATATGCCGGAGCGGAACTGGTGGCTCTGGAGGAACTGCGCCGTCGCACTCTGTGCAGGCATACCTCTCAGTTGGTATGCGGATATGTGCTGGCAGCGGCAGGTACAGGGGAGTCCACCTCGGATATGGTATTTGCAGGTCACAACATTATCTGTGAGGACGGAGCGGTGTTGGCAGAGAGCAGGCCCTTTGTTCAGGACCCATGCGTAACCGAGCTGGACCTGGACAGAATAGTGTTCCGCCGCCGCAGAAACACATTGTTTGTGGAGGAGAACGATTCATCCTATGACCATGTGGTTTTCAACTTCCACCGGATGGAGCAGACAGAGCTTACGAGACATTACAGCACTATGCCCTTTGTGCCCTCCGACGAGGCAACTCTCCGAGAGAGATGTGAGACAATTTTGAATATACAGGCCCAGGGCCTTGCAAGGCGTATCAGGCACACCCACTGCCACAAGGCCGTTATAGGCATTTCCGGAGGCCTTGATTCCAGTCTGGCGCTGCTGGCATCTGCCAGAGCCTGTGATATATTGGGCTGGCCTCATGACCATATATTGGCAGTTACTATGCCTTGCTTCGGCACCACCGACAGGACATACAACAATGCGGTTCACCTATGCAGTGAGCTGGGCGTTTTGCTGAAACATGTGGATATCCGCAATGCTGTAACGGGACATTTTGCAGATATCGGACAGGATCCTGATTCCTACGACGTCACATACGAAAACAGCCAGGCCAGGGAGAGGACACAGGTTCTCATGGATTTGGCCAACAAGGAAAACGGCATTGTGGTTGGCACCGGAGACCTGTCCGAATTGGCTCTTGGATGGTGCACCTACAACGGAGACCATATGTCCATGTACGGAGTCAACAGCTCTGTGCCCAAGACCCTGATCCGCTATATTATCCGCTTCTACGCCGACACCTATGGCAACGAAGCAGTCAGGACTGTGCTGTACGACATACTGGACACACCTGTGAGTCCGGAATTGCTGCCTCCGGATAAGGCCGGCGCCATTGCACAGAAGACAGAGGAGGTTATCGGCAAGTACGAGATAAACGACTTCCTGCTGTATTATGCAATCCGCAGAGGATATGCACCCTCCAAGGTGTACAGAATTGCATGCAGAGCTTTTGCAGGACGGGCATCTGAGTCCGAGCTCAAGACCTATCTTGTCAAATTCTATGGTAGATTCTTTGCCCAACAGTTCAAACGTTCCTGCATGCCCGATGGGCCCAAGGTGGGCACAGTGTCCATGTCCCCCAGGGGGGATTGGAAGATGCCATCGGACGCCACTGCAGCTGATTGGATCCGCCAGGTGGAGGAACTGTAGATCGAGGCAAGACAAGCTGCGACGGTATAATTTTAGAAGAGTAATAGGATAGCAGCCAAATCGTCGCATAGGTCTGTTATTATGCAAAGACGACATAATTGAACAGTACCGACTCACCAGACCGCCACTTTGACTAATGTTTGTGGTCTGCTGATTTTCGTGTGCAATGAAAATCCTGTCAAAATAGGGCCACTGATGCAGTCGAAATGAAAGTATCAGCCCTCTGGTCAAATGTCTCCCCAAAATCATATAAAACCCAGACATATTTATCTTCATCTTTGAAAAGGGCAGCCCACAGCATGCCTTGGCAAATCTAAAATACAAATTTAGATTTGCCAAAAAGGTAGAAATCGGGACGGGAAGTGTGGTTTGCATGGCAAACGATCTGCTGCCGATAAATGAAAAGAACTGTTATGTACCGGTTTGGTTAATTTGATGATCCTCCCTGACGTCAGTCCTGCAACTGTTGAAGCGGCGCTGGGTATAATGGTAAAGAATGGCGCAATAGAGCGGATTGGAAGGGGAAAATCTACCCGGTATATCAGGGCATAGTATATCGGAAATGCCCCATAGGTCTGTCGGATATTGTGACAATTTGTACGTTGAATATGGCCAAAGTCCGGTGATATGATGGACTAGGCGTTAGGAGGTGTATGAATTGTTGCAGCATTTGCTTTTAAACGATGATGGCATAGAGACCATAGAGGTTGTGATTATAGCGGCAGTGTTGGTTGGGCTGGCTCTGCTGTTCAGGCGTCAGATATTCGGCTTGCTGCAGAGGTTGCTTGGCCAGATAGACGCTTCTGTTATCGAAGATAACTTGACCGTACCGCCACAGTGATGCTATCATTTTATTATCATTTTTTGGAGGGAACATCTTGTCAACGGAAGAAGTACTTCGTATCATTACCGATGCCTTGGATGACCGCAAGGCTATTGATTTGCAGACTATCCACCTGACTGACATATCAGTACTGACGGACTATATTGTCATTGCCAGCGGCACATCAGTTGCCCACAACAGAGGACTGTGCGGAGCAGTTCAGGAGGCAATGGAGCAGCAGCTGCCGGACAGGCGGCCCCACATTGAGGGAGAGGATACTGCCAGATGGATTCTGATGGACTATGGCGACGTTATTGTCCACATTTTCCACAGGCAGGACAGGGAATATTATGACCTGGAGAGGCTCTGGGATCCCGAGAATATCCGTGCCATTCAGGCAGGTTGGAATAATTGATTATTATCAGGCCGTGTCGCTCCAGCGATGCGGCTTTTGGAGGATATATGGTACAGTCAAGAACACATAATTGTAACCAGCTTAGGCTGGCGGATGTAGGCAAAACAGTCACTTTGGTGGGATGGTATGAGAACATGCGCCATGTGGGCAAGAATCTGGGCTTCCTTATTCTCAGAGACTTCTATGGCAAGACTCAGGTGGTTTTGAATTCTGAGGAGATGATGGCTCAGCTTGCAGGCGTCAACAACGAATCCACTATCTCCGTCACAGGCGTTGTCAGTGAACGCTCATCCAAGAACCCGGATATGGACACAGGCGACATTGAGGTTATACCCCAGTCCATCAAGGTATTGGGCAAGTGCATCTACAATGAGCTGCCCTTTGAGATTAATAGGTCCAAGGAGGCTGACGAGGCGGTCAGACTTAAGTACAGGTACCTGGACCTGCGCAATCCTGCAGTCAAGGACAAGATCAAGCTGCGGTGTCAGGTTGTCAGCGAGCTGCGCAACAGGATGACAGCTGAGGGATTCTGGGAGATCACCACTCCTATTTTGACCTGCTCATCCCCCGAGGGAGCCAGAGACTATCTGGTACCCTCCAGACTTCATCCCGGCAAATTCTATGCATTGCCTCAGGCACCTCAGCAGTTCAAACAGCTGCTCATGGTGTCAGGTTTCGATAGGTATTTCCAGATTGCGCCCTGCTTCAGGGATGAGGATGCCCGTGCAGACAGATCTCCCGGCGAATTCTATCAGCTGGATATGGAGATGGCATTTGCCACACAGGACGATGTTTTCCAGGTCATAGAGACTGTGCTTCCCCCTGTATTTGAGAAATACGGCAGGTACAACAGAGCATCCAAGGCACCATTTGTGAGGATTCCCTACAGAGAGGCTATGGCAAAGTATGGCAGCGATAAACCTGACCTGCGCATCAAGCTGCAGGCTGCGGAGGTCACGGATCTGGTGAAGGGCTGCGGATTTGGCCCCTTTGACGGAGCCACTGTCATGGCCACTGTGGTCCACAACTTTGCAGAGACACGCAAGGTTATTGATAAGCTCTGCGGCGACGTGGAGCAGGTTTCCGGACAGAAGCCATATTGGTTCAAGGTGGACGAGACAGGAGCATTTGTTGGAGGCATTTCCAAGTTCCTGGTTCCCAATCACGACGCAGTTGTAGAGTCTATGGGACTGGTGTCCGGTGACTTTATCATGCTGACAGCAGGCAAGACCAGGGATGCACAGAAGACAATGGGCACGGTTATCAAGACCCTGGGCAACCAGGTACCCGGACTCATGGACAAGGAATGCTATGAGTTCTGCTGGATAGTAGACTTCCCTATGTATGAGATAGGAGAGGAGTCCGGCCAGCTTGAGTTCTGCCACAATCCCTTCTCCATGCCTCAGGGAGGTATGGAGGCTCTGGAGACAATGGATCCCCTGGAGATTAATGCATATCAGTACGATTTGGTTGTCAATGGCGTAGAGCTATCCTCCGGCGCCGTCCGTAACCACGATCCTGAGATTATGGTTAAGGCATTTTCCCTGGTGGGACTGGCTGAGGAGGACGTTAAGGCCAAGTTCCCTGCCATGTACAGCGCATTCTGCTATGGAGCACCACCCCATGCAGGTATTGCTCCCGGCGTGGATCGTATGGTTATGCTGCTGGCAGGAGAGGACAGCATTCGTGAGATTATCCCATTCCCCATGAACAAGAATGCCCAGGACCTGATGATGAATGCCCCCTCCGGAGTAGA
>CAZCOE010000055.1:0-24132 GCA_964500525.1 uncultured Clostridia bacterium
AACCCAATTCGCTATAGAGGGTATGTCTACGATACAGAAACACAGCTATACTACCTGAACAGCAGATACTACAACCCGGACATGGGTCGGTTCATTAATGCGGACTCCTATGCGAGCACGGGTCAGGGAGCAACAGGTGCAAACATGTTTGCATACTGTGGAAATAATCCGGTAAACAGTGCGGATTGTACAGGCGATTGTTGGCATTATTTTTATATCTTTGGTGCAATAGATTGTGATGAGTGTAGGGAGCGAAATACAGATGGTTCAGTGAAGAAAAAATGGTATGATGAAGTAAAAAACTCTGACGGAACGTACTCCATTTATGATAGTATGAGATTTGACTATGGTAGAAAAAAGAATTTCCGTGAGCAAATATTAGTTCTTGAAGCATCGCCAGCTCAGGCAAGTTTCGAATTATTTAATGGTGGAGAAGATATATTATCGTTGGGCTCAGTAAGTGTAACTGCGTATACAGGAGGATGGGAATTTGAACATGCAGATCTTTCCATTTTGGATTTAGGAAGGGCTGAAGCAACCTTACAATACAAGACGGGGTCGCTTCAGGTTGAAGCAATGGCATCGATTTGGGCTCCTTCTGCTGAGATCGAAATCTTTGGCATTAAAATTGGTCTTGAAGCACATGTTGGCTCGGTAGGAGCAACTGTTAAGTATGGGGCGAGAGGTTTTGAAATAGGTGGATCGGCTATGTTTGGAGCTGTAATAAGCGTTTCATGGTAAAGGAGATTGTAGATTATGAAGGTTATTTCAATAAAGACACAAAAATTGCTTTCGTATATTCCGATAGTAAACTGGAGTGTATTCTTTATAGGTTTTTTTAATTTTAAAATTGCTCATTGTGACTATAAAACACATTTTAAGGGATACGCTCCCGCACTGCTTGCTGTAATTCCATTGAGCATAATACGTATTTCTCTACAGGTTTTATTCGCTGAGCATTTATGGGCAGTTCGCCTTGTAAATGTTTTGTTCTTTTATTTGAGCCCCTTAGTTCTTGCTCGGATAATCATATGTACACAAAAGAAATACATTCAATTTGAATAAAACACAGAAAAAAGAGTAACTTCTGAAGTTTCGCTTCTCCCCCGTATTCCTATACTCGATGTGCAAAAAGGCTTTGACCATGACGGTCAAGGCCTTTTATAAACTATTCTCTGCGGAAGTCATTACGCATACGCATTTCCCAAAATCAGCTTTTTTCATTCCGGGAAATGAGTTCCGACGGCCATTGCAACAGCTATTGTTTGGATCGGGCGGTAATCCAACGAAACCCGGCACTTTTTTTACGGCGAATTACCTTCTTTGAATGTATGAAAACGGCTATTTATACAAATATTGAAAATGGGGAAAAGACCTTATTGGATATGTTGAATAAGGTTGCTTGAAAAGGGCTTTCAGGGTCCCTTTAGGCTTGAAAAAAAGGACGCAAAATGTTACAACATTTATAAAGGAATAGTCTGGGGCCAGGTGGCTTCTATTATAGACGCCACGGGCATTTCAGGCAATTTTTGGGAGCATTTTTATAATAGATTTTGAGAGGGTTTTATGAACAAGATCACAATTATCGGTTCCGGCAGCGTAGGCTCTACTATCGCCTACACACTTACACTCACAGGCGTTGCATCCGAGATCGTACTCATCGACATTAACGGAGACAAGGCTATGGGCGAGGCCATGGACATCAGACAAGGTACCCCCTTCACCAATCCCTGCAGCATATATGCAGGCAGCTATCCCGATGCAACAGGCTCGGACATCGTGGTTATCACATCCGGCGTTGCACGTAAACCGGGACAGTCCAGGCTGGACCTGGCACAGATCAATGTGGACATTCTCAAGTCCATTGCCCCTGAGATAACTCGCTATGCCCCCGACGCGGCGTATATTATCGTGGCAAATCCGGTAGACATTATGACATATACCTTCTGCAAGGTATCCGGTATTCCTGAGCAAAAGATTATCGGCTCAGGCACCATTTTGGACACAGCTCGTCTGCGTTCCAGAATTGCAGAGTATTACTCCATCAGCCAGACCAATGTACACGCCTACGTTTTGGGAGAGCACGGAGATTCCTCATTTATCCCCTGGTCCTTGGCGAACATTTCCAACGTACACGTTTCCGACTATCCCAACGCAGTTCTCAAGAGCAACGGCCGGTTCCCGAACCTGGAGTACAACGAGGTTGAGGAATATGTGCGCAAGTCCGGCGGCAGCGTTATCCAGCGCAAAGGAGCCACATTCTACGCCGTGTCTGTGTCTGTGGGCCACCTGTGCAAGATCCTGCTCAGCGGCATCGATACCACTTTGACGGTATCCACCATGCTCCACGGCGAGTACGGCATTGAGGATGTATGTCTCAGCCTGCTGAATATTGTGGGAGCCAACGGTGTGCAGAGCAAAGTTCTGCTGCCTCTCAGCGACCAGGAGCTTGGCCAGCTGCGCCACAGCGCCCAGTGCCTCAAGGACGTTATCAACAACATCACTATTTAAAGCAACCTGTCTGAAAGGAAATATCACAATGGATTATCGTATAGAGCATGACTCCATGGGAGAAGTCAGAGTGCCTGCTGACCGCCTGTGGGCTGCCCAGACCCAGCGCAGCCATGAGAACTTTGAAATCGGAGTAGGCATTGAGACTATGCCTAAGGAGATCATCCATGCATTTGGAGTGCTCAAGAAGGCTGCAGCCATCGCCAACAACAAGCTTCGCCCCGAGAAGATGACCGACACCAAGTTGTCTGCCATTATCCGGGCTTGCGATGAGGTTATGTCAGGAGAGCTGAGTTCCCACTTCCCTCTGGTAGTGTGGCAGACAGGCTCCGGCACCCAGTCTAACATGAATGCCAACGAGGTTATTGCGAACCGAGGCAACCAAATTCTGGGAGAGAAGCTGCTGCATCCCAACGATGACGTAAATATGAGCCAGTCCTCCAACGACACCTTCCCAACCGCAATGCATATTGCCGCAGTGCTGGCCCTGGAGAACAGGCTTATCCCTGCAGTAAATGAACTTATAGACACATTCAAGGGACTGGAGCAGGAGAACCGGGACGTGGTAAAGAGCGGCAGGACTCATCTGCAGGACGCCACTCCCATTAAGTTCAGCCAGGAAATCAGCGGGTGGAGATCCAGTCTGGAGAAGGATGTGGAGCTCATTACACGCTCCCTGGAACCCCTGTACGAGCTGGCGTTGGGAGGCACTGCAGTAGGTACCGGACTCAATGCACCTGCAGGCTTTGGAGAGACTGTTGCAGCTGAGGTTGCCGCCATTACCGGCAAGCCCTTTGTCACAGCGGCCAACAAGTTCCACTCCCTCACATCCAAGGATGAATTGGTGTTTGCCCACGGAGCAATCAAGGCCCTGGCCTGCGATATGATGAAGATCGCCAATGACGTGCGCTGGCTGGCATCCGGTCCCAGAGACGGCCTGGGAGAGATATTTATTCCCGAGAACGAGCCCGGATCCTCTATTATGCCCGGCAAGGTAAATCCTACCCAGTGCGAGGCTGTTACCATGGTTGCTGTTCAGGTTATGGGCAACGACGTGGCTGTAGGGTTGGCTGCGTCCCAGGGCAATTTCGAGCTAAACGTATTTATGCCGGTGTGCATCTATAACTTCCTCCAGTCCGCCAGACTGCTTGCTGAGGCAATTACATCCTTTAACAAGAACTGCGCAGTGGGCATCAGGGCAAACAGAGAGAAGATGCACCACAACCTGCACAATTCCCTGATGTTGGTTACTGCCCTCAACCCCTACATTGGATATGAGAATGCGGCCAAGACGGCCAAGAAGGCATTCAAGGACAATATCTCCCTGAAGGAAGCCTGCGTTGAGCTGGGATTCCTCACAGCGGAGAAGTTCGACCAAGTGTTCCATCCCGAGCAGATGGTCTAAAGGAGTTTAACATGAAAGTCAGTTATTTCCCCGGATGTACTCTCAAGAACAAGGCCGGAGAGTTGGATGAGTATGCCCGCAAGGCTGCAGAGGCACTGGGTGTAACTCTGGAAGAAATCGATAATTGGCAGTGCTGCGGAGGCGTGTTTACCACCGCAAGTGACGAGATAGCCACCAAGCTGTCCTCTGTCCGGGCACTCAAGGCTGCAGCAGCCAAGGGCCAGCCCCTGATTACGGTGTGCTCTGCCTGCCATAACGTTATCAAGCAGACAAACCATGCTATGCAGCAGAACAAATCCTTTGCCGCAGCAGTCAATAACTATATGGGTGAGGAACCCTACATGGGCGAGACCAGGGTGTATCACTACCTGGAGCTCCTCAGGGACCTGGTTGGCTATGATGCCATCAAGGCCAAGGTGGTTAAGCCCCTCAAGGGACTAAAGATTGCCCCATATTACGGCTGCCTCTTGCTGAGACCCCATGCAGCCATGCAGATGGATGACCCGGAGAACCCTCATATTATGGAGGACCTGTTCACAGCCCTGGGAGCGGAACCTGTGATATACGCCAGGCGCAACGAATGCTGCGGAGGTTACATAACCATGGAGAACCCTGAGTTTGCCAAGGCCAAGAGCATGGATATTATTGCAAATGCCAAGGCAGCAGGTGCAGATATGCTGGTTACAGCCTGCCCCCTCTGCCGCTACAATCTGCTGAAAACAGGCACAGATATGCCCATTGTGTACATTACTGAACTGTTGGCAGATGCCCTGGGAGTAAAGGAGAACGCAGATGATTAACAACACCGAGACCCTTAGCCGGGAGGTTACACGCATCAGCGGCGTCAACCCCAGAAAGTGTATGAAGTGCGGCAAGTGTTCGGCCACCTGCCCTGCCTACGACGAGATGGAATACCATCCCCATCAGTTCGTCAACATGGTAGAGCGCGGAGACATGGAGCCCCTGCTCAATTCCAAGTCCCTGTACAGATGCCTTACATGTTTTGCCTGTGTGGACAGATGCCCCAGAGGCGTAGAACCTGCCAAGCTGATAGAGGCAGTTCGCCTGGTGGCCATCAGGCGCCAGGGAGCTAATCACATGACAGCAGATCAGGTACCCGACATGCTGAACGACGACCTGCCCCAGCAGGCAATTGTCAGCGCCTTCAGAAAATTCACAAAGTAAGGAGGGAGAGAACATATGCAGAGAATTGGAGTATTCGTATGCTGGTGCGGCAGCAATATTGCCGGAACGGTAGACGTACATGCAGTAGCTGAGGCACTCAGGAACGAGCCCGGTGTGGTTTTCTCCACCGACTATCAATACATGTGTTCCCAGGCAGGCCAGAATATTATCAAGGATGCCATTGCTGAGCACAAACTTACAGGAATTGTGGTCTGTTCCTGCTCTCCCCGTATGCACGAGGCCACATTCCGCAAGACTGCCGGAGCCGCCGGACTCAATCCCTACATGGTGGAGATTGCCAACATCCGGGAACAGTGTTCCTGGGTACATAAGGACATGGCCTCCGGCACGGAGAAGGCAATTATCCTGGGCAAGGCAGCTGTTGCGAAGGTCAATCTCAACGCACCTTTGACTCCGGGACAGACCCCTGTTACCAAGCGGGCCCTGGTTATCGGCGGAGGAATAGCCGGTATTCAGACAGCATTGGATATAGCAGATGCAGGATTCCCGGTGGATATCGTAGAGAAGAAGCCCACCATCGGTGGCAAAATGGCCCAGTTGGACAAGACATTCCCCACATTGGACTGTGCAGCCTGTATTCTGACACCCAAGATGGTAGATGCGGCACAGCACGAGAACATCCGCATCTTCTCCTACAGCCAGGTTACGGAAGTAAAGGGCTTTGTTGGAAACTTTGACGTAACCATTAAGAAAAACGCCAGATACGTCAGGGAGGACATATGTACCGGCTGCGGCCTGTGTACAGAGAAGTGCCCCATGAAGAAGGTTCCCAACGAGTTCAACCTGGGCATGGATAACCGGAGAGCAGTATACATACCCTTTGCTCAGGCAGTGCCCAAGGTGGCCGTAATAGACCCCAATGCCTGCAACATGATCAGGAACGGCAAGTGCGGACTGTGTGCCAAGGTATGCACAGTGGGCGCCATCGACTATACACAGAAGGACGAATTCATCCGGGAGAAGTACGGCGCCATTGTTGTGGCCACCGGCTACAATCCCATCAGCATGGACAAATTCGACGAGTTCGCATACAGCCAGTCCAAGGATGTTATTACATCGCTGGAGTTTGAGCGGCTGACCAACGCCGCCGGCCCTACAGCGGGCAAGTTGCTGCGACCCTCTGACGGAAAGCACCCCCACACCATTGTATTTGTACAATGCGTAGGTTCCCGCTGCGATGCCAAGGCAGAGAAGGGCAAGGAATATTGCTCCAAGATATGCTGTATGTACACAGCCAAGCATGCCATGTTGGTCAGAGACAAGTATCCGGACACAGAGGTCTATGTGTTCTACATCGATGTCAGGACCCCCGGCAAGAACTTTGACGAGTTCTATCGCAGAGCCGTGGAGGAGTACGGAGTACACTATATCAAAGGCATGGTGGGCAAGGTGGTTCCTGAGGGTGACGTGCTCAAGGTCCAGGCCTCGGATTTGCTGTCAAATAAGCAGCTGCACATCGATGCAGACCTGGTTGTTCTGGCCGCAGCCATAGAGCCGGACAAGTCCGCCAGACCTCTGGCAACTATGCTGACAGCCAGCATGGATACCAACGATTTCTTCACCGAGGCACACCCCAAGCTACGCCCTGTAGAGAGCCCTACAGCAGGCGTATTCCTATCCGGCGCATGCCAGGGTCCCAAGGATATTCCCGAGACTGTTTCCCAGGCAGGAGCCGCGGCCTCTAAGGTCATCGGACTGCTGGCCAAGGATAAACTTACCGGAAACCCCTGTGTTGCCCATTCCGACGAGCTCATGTGCAACGGCTGTTCTTCCTGCGAGAAGGTGTGCCCATACGGAGCAATTACATATGTGGATAAGGAGTTCCGCATGCCTGACAGGACTACGGCCATCAGGCGGGTAGCTTCTGTAAATCCTGCAGTTTGCCAAGGCTGCGGCGCATGCACTGTGGCGTGCCCCTCCGGAGCAATGGACCTGCGTGGATTCTCGAGCCAACAGATTATGGCGGAGGTAGATGCAATATGCAAGTAAAGGAATACAGGCCATTGATAGTGGCTTTTTGCTGTAATTGGTGCTCCTATGCAGGAGCTGACCTGGCAGGAAATAACCGCCTGAACTACCCTGCCGATGTTAAGATTATCAGAGTTCCCTGCTCATGCCGGGTCAACCCTATGTTCGTGCTGCGGGCATTCCAGAGGGGAGCAGACGGAGTTATCATCTGCGGCTGCCATCCCGGGGATTGCCACTACACCTCAGGCAACTACTACACCCGCCGCCGTATGGCTTTGCTGTTCTCCATGCTGGACTATCTGGGCATAGAGAGGGAGAGAACCCGGGTAGAATGGGTCTCCGCCGCAGAGGGAGCCAAGTTTGCCGCGACCATGAAGGAGTTCACTGAAACAGTTGCCGCAATGGGAGAGAACAAGAGATTGGAGGACCTGAGATGCAAACAGTAACCCGCGAACAGCTCATTAACAAGGCTGCAGCCCTGTTGGCTGACGGCACCGTCAAGTATGTCCTGGGTTGGAAGAAGGGGGAATTCGACTACGACGTCACTCCCGCAGTCTTTGAAACACAGGAGGAGATCAGGGCAGATTTTGTGTGGAACGACTTCTGCGGAGCCAATTTCTCCAAGTATCTGGTGTCCAAGACTCGCAGTCTGGACGGCAGGATTCTGGCATTTCTCAAGCCCTGCGATACATATAGCTTTAACCAATTGCTGACAGAGCATCGCTTTGACCGGGATAAGGTCTATGCTGTGGGCATTCCCTGCCAAGGCATGGCAGACATTTCCGGGATTAAGGAAATCTGCGGCGAGGGCATTTCCGCTATCGAGGCAGATGGGGACTATCTGTCGGTAACGACAATTTACGATGATCAGCCCATCAAGGTGGAGGCCGGGCAGGTTTTGGCAGAGCGCTGCCGTAATTGCAAGAGCAAGATGCATGTGGCCTACGACGAGCTGATAGGCGAGGAGGGCCAGGTCATAGACTCAAACCGCTTTGACCAGGTGGAGCAGCTGGAATCAATGACTGCCGACGAAAGGTTTGCCTTCTGGCAGAATGAGCTGTCCCGGTGTATTCGGTGCAATGCCTGCCGGGATGTATGCCCTGCATGTACCTGCGAGAAGTGCGTATTCGACAACCCCAAGTCCGGAGTTGAGAACAAGTCTCCGGCAAACAGCTTTGAGGAGAAGATGTTCCACATTATCCGGGCGTTCCACGTGGCCGGCCGGTGTACAGACTGCGGAGAGTGCTCCAGAGTCTGTCCCCAGCATATTCCCCTGCACCTGCTGAACCGCAAGTTCATCAAGGACATCAACGTATTTTACGGCGAGTACCAGGCAGGCGCCCGGGAAGGATCCAGAGCTCCCCTGGTGGACTACACAACCGAGGATCTGGAGCCCGGAGAGGTTTTTGACAGGAGGGATGCCAATGCGTAAGTGTTCTTTGGATTCTCTTAATGAAATATTTGCAAGAATCACCCAGTCTGCCCGGCTGTATCTCCCCGTAGATGGAGATAACGGCAAGGCAGCATATACAGAGTGGCAGCAGGACCTTAAGTGGAGCAATGCCCTGAACACTATCAAGAGCCCCAAGGACTTCTTCTTCCCCCAGACAGAGGACCTGATGGCATTCAAAACATCAGGCAAGAACATCGAGATCATAGATACCCGGGAGGAGAGCAGGGATTTCGTGGTATTCGGAGTGAGGGCCTGTGACGTCAAGAGCTTTGAGGTGCTGGACAACGTGTTCCTCAAGGAACCCTATGACAGCTACTATGCAAACCGCAGGGAGCACGGAATCATCATTTCCGCTGCATGCACCAGGCCCGGCGACACCTGTTTCTGCAATACCTTCGGCATTGACCCTGCAAGGCCCCAGGGAGATATTTCTGTATGGAAGACAGCCAACGACCTCTATTGGCAGAGCAATACAGACAGAGGAGCGACTCTGCTGGACAAAATCTCGGATCTTGCAGAGGAGTGCGGCACAGAGGCCGTCGGGGAGCAACAGCAGCAGATTGACAGGATCATGGCCAAGCTGCCTCTGGCGCACCTGACAACAGATGGATGGGGACCGGGGAAAACCCAGGAACTGTTCGATAACCCCAAGTGGGCAGAGCTGTCCGAGGCCTGCCTGGGCTGCGGAACATGCACCTTTGTGTGCCCCACATGTCAATGCTACGATATCAAGGACTTTAACACCGGCAAGGGGGTTATCCGGTTCCGCTGCTGGGATTCCTGCATGTATTCCGAATTCACCAAGATGTCTGCAGGTCAGCCCCGCTTGACGCAGAAGGAACGCTTTCGCCAGCGCTTTATGCACAAGTTGGTCTATTATCCGGAAAACAACAATGGAATGTTCAGCTGCGTAGGCTGTGGCCGTTGCCTGGCCAAGTGCCCCATTTCTATGAACATTGCAAAGGTAATGAAGGCCATTGGAGGTAAAGACAATGACTAACATTCAAGAGACACTGATTCCAAAAATCGGCGTCATTACAGATATCAGAATCGACACTCCCGACATCAAGACATTCCGGGTGGTTACCCCTGATGGGGCTAAGCCCTTTGACCACAGGCCTGGCCAGTGCGCCATGCTGTCTATACCCGGTATAGGAGAGGCTATGTTCTCGATTACGTCCTCTCCTACAAATACGGAGTACATGGAGTTTTCCATCAAGAAGTGCGGCTGCGTTACAGAGTGGCTGCACCAGGCAGAGGTGGGTCAGCAGATTACAGTTCGCGGCCCCTATGGGAAGCCCTTCCCCGTGGATGATGAATTTGCAGGCAAGGACCTGCTGTTTGTGGCAGGCGGCGTAGGTCTGGCTCCCCTGCGTTCAGTTATCAACTACTGCCGTCACTATCGGGAAAGGTACGGCACCATCGATATAGTATACGGTTCCCGCACCAAGGAGGACCTGCTGGATTATCAGGAAATCATTCAGGAATGGGCCAACGACAAGGACGTAAATGTGCACCTGACCATTGACCGGGAGCAGGAGGGCTGGGATGGCCATGTGGGCTTTGTCCCCAACTTCGTCAAGGAATTGGGATTCAGCACCGATAAGACGGCCATTCTCTGCGGTCCACCGATTATGATCAAGTTTACACTGGAGGGACTGTGTTCCCTGGGCTTTGAGAAGAGCCAGATTTACACAACACTGGAAATGCGCATGAAGTGCGGTATCGGCAAGTGCGGCAGATGCAACGTGGGATCCAAGTATATTTGCAAGGATGGCCCTGTATTCCGCTTTGACCAGCTGGATGAGCTGCCTGATGAGTATTAATGGAGGATAGTATGGAAAAGATGGTAAATATTTTCCTGTTTGGAAAGAAATACCAGGTACCTGAGAACCTGACAATTATGACAGCCATGGAATATGCTGGCTATCAGCTTGTGAGAGGCTGCGGATGCCGCAATGGATTCTGCGGTGCCTGCGCCACAATCTACAGAATCAAGGGTGACCGGGAACTCAAGGCCTGTCTGGCATGTCAGACAAAGGTGGAGGACAACATGTACATTGCCACATTGCCCTTCTTCCCACTGGTCAAGCAGGTATATGACATAGAGAAGGTGAAGACAAATGAGGCTGTTATGATGCAGCTGTACCCTGAGATCTACGCCTGCGTAGGCTGCAACGCCTGCACCAAGGCATGTACCCAGGGGCTGAACGTAATGCAGTACATAGCATACGCACAGAGAGGTGATTTTGAGAATTGCGCCCGGGAGTCCTTTGACTGCGTAATGTGCGGAGTTTGCTCATCCCGCTGCCCGGCCGGCATTTCCCATCCTCAGGTGGCCATGTTGGCACGCCGCATTAATGGCAAGTATCTGGCTCCCGGATGCGGACATCTGGAGGACAGAGTCAAGGAAATCAAGAACGGCGACTTTAAGGACCTGATTGAGGCCCTGATGGCCAAGCCGGTAGAGGAGCTCAAGGAGCTCTACAACAATCGCGAGATTGAGAAGTAAGGAGGGGACCACAGATGTACGCAGATAAGTTTCAGAAATCCATTGCTGCAGTAGAGGCGGCGAGAGAGCAGAACATCGCATATGAGCCCCGGCGTATGACAGCCCAGGAGAAGGATGACCTGTTGGCAGCATACCACCCTGACTACCGCAAGGATCAATTTGCCGAACTCAAGGTTGGCCCCAACAAGGGAGAGAAGGTTCCCACGGAGCTGGCAGAGGTTCTCCAGGCCCACAGCCGCATTACAGCAGACAGGGTTGACCTGACCAAGCCCGACTACGATGTAGATGTGCTGGTTATCGGAGCAGGGGGAGCGGGAACATCCGCCGCTATTGAGGCCCATGAGGCCGGCGCCAACGTCATGATCGTCACTAAGCTGAGAATGGGGGACGCAAATACCATGATGGCAGAGGGAGGCATTCAGGCTGCAGATAAGCCTAACGATTCCCCTGCAATCCACTTTGTGGACGCCTACGGAGGGGGACACTTTGCAGCCAAGAGGGAGTTGCTCTCCAAATTGGTCTGCGACGCACCTGAGGCTATTCAGTGGCTCAGCTCCCTGGGAGTAGAGTTTGACAAAGAGGCCGATGGAACCATGGTGACCACCCACGGAGGCGGCACATCCCGCAAGCGTATGCATGCCTGCAAGGACTACTCCGGGGCAGAGATTATGAGAACTCTGAGAGACGAGGTGCTGAACAGACAGATTCCGGTGGTGGACTTTACCTCCGCAATCGAGATTATCCTGGACGAGAATGGCAATGCCGCAGGTGCGGTGCTTATGAATATGGAGACCAGGGACCTGCTGGTTGCCAAGGCCAAGACAGTTATTATAGCCACAGGCGGCGCAGGACGTATGCACTACCAGGGCTTCCCCACATCCAACCACTACGGAGCCACAGCCGACGGTCTGGTGCTGGGTTACCGGGTTGGCGCCAAGCTGCTGTATGCAGACACATTGCAATATCACCCCACAGGAGCCGCATATCCGGAGCAGATTTTCGGCGCCTTGGTTACAGAAAAGGTTCGTTCCCTGGGAGCCAAGCTGGTTAACATGGATGGAACGGTATTCGTACACCCCCTGGAGACCCGGGACGTATGCGCAGCAGCAATTATCCGGGAGTGCAATCACAGAGGCAAGGGTGTTGAGACAGGCAACGGCCTGGGCGTATGGCTGGACACACCTATGATCGAGAAGATCGGAGGCCAGGGCACCATCGAGAAACGCATTCCTGCCATGATGCGCATGTTCGGCAAGTACGGCATAGATATCCGCAAGGAGCCTATCCTGGTTTACCCCACATTGCACTACCAAAACGGCGGTCTGGATATTACTCCCGACGGAATGACTACCAACGTAAAGAACCTGTTTGTGGCAGGTGAGGCAGTTGGAGGAATCCACGGCAGAAACAGACTCATGGGCAACTCCCTGCTGGATATTATCGTGTTTGGCCGCAGCGCAGGACAGAACGCAGCTGCAGCAGCCAAGAACACAAGGGTTGGTCAGCTGACACTCAGCCATATAGACAGGTTTGAGCAGGAGCTGGCCACAGCCGGAGTTTCCACCGATATGGTATCTCCCAAGCTGCTGCCCAACTATACTAAACAGGCAAGTATCTGATGGGAAGAAGGATGTAAAATGGTTAAGACAAGAAGCAAGAAGGCCCTGTTTATCGCAATCGCCCTGATTCTGGCTGCAGCAGTTGGCACATGGTGCATAATAAACGCAGCAAATGCCAAAGGCGTAGCCAGTGCTATTAAGATTTCATCCACAACAGCCCTGTTGGCAGGCATTTTTGTGGTGGCGGCCCTGGGTTATTTGCTGGGCAGCATTTCCGTAAAGGGCGTTTCTCTGGGTACTGCCGGCGTATTTCTGGTAGCAATTTTGTTCGGCTACCTGTGCACATTGCCGGGGCTCAAGGAAATTCCTGTGCTGGGCGCATTCTTTATTCAGGACTCATCTGCCACACTCAATACATATTACTCGAAGATTGTGCAGAATGTGGGATTGGTCCTGTTTGTCACATCTGTGGGATTTATCGCCGGTCCCAACTTCTTCAAGGATTTGAAGAAGAATGCCAAGTCCTATGTGCTGCTGGGCATTTTGATCATAGCATCCGGTGCATTGGTGGCAGTGCTGTTTGCACTGATTCCGGGTATTGGCCCGGAGTTCTCCGCAGGGGTACTGTCCGGCGCACTCACAACTACCCCCGGATTCTCTGCAGCCCTTGAGGCGGCAGGCAACCTGGGACATGGAACGGATATTATCACCCTGGGCCACGCAATCGCATATCCCTTTGGCGTAATCGGCGTGGTTCTGTTTGTGCAGCTGATGCCCAAGTTCCTCAAGGCGGACATGGCAAAGGAGAGAGAGCTTCTCAAAAACGGAGCGGAGGATGCGGCAGAGGAAAGGACAGGATTGTTCTCATGCGACCCCTTTGGCCTGACACCCTTTGCATTGGCAGTTATCTTTGGTTTGCTGCTGGGGGGGATTACAATTCCCCTTTCCGGCAAGGGCTACGCAGGCCCCTGCTTTAGCCTGGGAACCACAGGTGGAACCCTCATAATGGGTCTGGTGCTGGGCCACTTTGGCAGGATTGGCAAAATGTCCCTCAAGGTTTCTGAGGGGACGGCCAAGGTATTCCGGGAGTTTGGACTCATGCTGTTCCTGATCGGTGCCGGAGTCAGCGGCGGTGTTTCTTTGGTTAACGAAATCGGCAAATCCGAGCTGGGTCCAATGATTGTGGTATATGGCCTGCTGGGCGGTGTGGCAATGACAATTGTCCCCATGGCAATCGGATTTATATTTGCAAAGTTTGTCCTCAAGCTGAACCTGTTGAATAACCTGGGTTCAATAACCGGAGGTATGACATCCACTCCTGCTCTGGGCACGTTGATCAACACAGCAAAGACAGAGGACGTGGCAGCGGCATATGCATCCACATATCCAATTGCATTGGTGCTTATAGTGTTAGCGTCCCAGTTGATTATTACGTTGATGAGTTAAGGGCAAAGCTTCGCAGTGAATAGTGAATAGTGAATAGTGAAGAGTTGTGGACTCTATGCTCCCATGGTCTATATGCGAGGCAAAGCTTCGCAGTGAATAGTGAATAGTGAATAGTGAAGAGTTGTGGTGGCCACGTTCCAGAGATCAAATACAGTATGCGGAGGAATGAATGAGAGGCTTTTTGAAAGTAACATCAATCATTATATTGGCCATTTCCATGACGTTTGTCCTGGCATCATGTATGGGAGACCACCCAAATACCACTGAGAGCACCGGTTCACCTACTCCTGAGAGCAGCAATCAGGCAACGCCAACTGCAATAGCAACCATTACACCGATGCCAACGGACGCTCCAACGGACGCCCCAACAGCTACCCCCACAGCAGCACCTACAGCCACGCCCACAGCTGAACCCACAGAGAATACAGATCAGGGCGAGACATATTGGGTAACGGGCTCAACTGTCAACTTCAGGAGAAGCCCCAGCGTTAATGGAGAGATTATTTCCCAGCTGTCCAAGGGTACAGAGATTACAAAACTTGGTGGGGAGGGAGATTGGCTGTACATCAGCTATGGAGAAACCCGGGGTTACATCCATGGGAACTATGCATCCGCTTATCCTCCGCCGAACACTGCAGCAGGACAGGTCCGCATTGTTGTAAAGAAGGCCCAGCGAAAATTGGAGCTATGGCAGGGCGAGACGTTAATCGGCACATTTTCTGTTGGCCTGGGCCGGAATCCCCAGGGTCATAAGCAGGTGGAAGGAGACAGCAAGACTCCTGAGGGAGAATACTATGTATGCACAAGGGTTAATCCCAGCGTGTTTTATCTCTCTCTGGGAGTATCCTACCCAAACAAGAATGATGCTGCCGCAGCCCTGGAGGATGGCAGAATAGACCAGGCAACCTATGACCGCATTGCCGCTGCCATTGATAACGGGCAATGCCCGGATTGGTATACTCCTCTTGGTGGAGAAATAATGATCCACGGATGCGGAGGTTCCAGAGACTGGACGGCGGGGTGTGTTGCCGTGGATAACGAAGTAATGGACATTTTGTTTGAGTATTGTCAAATAGGGACAAAAATCACCATATTGCCATGAGCAGCAAATCGGGGTTTTGAACATTGAGAGGGAGGTGCGCTTGCGCCCCCTTTTTACTTTTCTCCGGTTATCATCCGACATAGCTCCCGGGATGCAGGACTCATTCCTGCGCGGCCCCGTGTTACCAGCACGATGTCCCTGGTAGGCGGCTCCTCCATGAGAGGCACCAGGTGTACCCCATCCTGGCCCTGACCGTTTAGAAAATCCTCCGGCACAAAGCCTACCCCCAGATTGTGCTGTATCATGGGCAACAGCTGGTCAGCAGTGGCCGCCTCAACGTCCGGGGAAAAGGACAGGCCATGTTCCCCGTAGAACCGCTGGTAAAATTCGTGGGTAGAGGAATTGGCACCTAGGGATATCAGAGGCAGTTCTGCCATTTGAGCCAGGGGTACAGCCTGATTATCCGGCCACAACCGACAGAATCCGTCACCACACACAGGTACCTCTCTGAAGGAACGAACCCTCCTGCATTGAAATTCTTTGGCCTGGGGCAGGGGAGATGTAACCATAGCCAGATCAACCAGCTCCTCCCGCAGCAGGTCCAGAGCCTGGGGTGTGGACACATTGTGAATCTTGATCCGGATGCCGGGATACTGTTGGCGATAGCGGTTCAGCAGAGGCAACAGATAACAGCGCAACGCGATTTCACTGGCGCCGATGGTCAGCAGGCCTCGCTGCAGGCCGTTTCGCAGGAGTATGTCCCGCTCCCCGGACTCTATATGCTCCATGGCGATGGAGATGTGAGCAAAGAGCTTCTTTCCATCCTCGGTGAGGCGAACGCCCTTGTTGGAACGGACGAACAGTTGGCAGCCCAATTGCTGCTCCAGAGCCTTGATAGTCCGGGTCAGGTTGGGCTGATTGCAGTACAGTGCCTCTGCGGCCTTGGTAAAGCTGCCATATTTGGCAACATTGTAGAAAACCCGGTAGTAGTCGTAGTTTACGCTCATAGCTCCTCCATATCAAAAACGTATAGGCACAATGCGAACTATACATTATACATAGAATCACTTCCGTATTATTGTATTGTAGACCCAATTAGTCAAGGTTTTTACAAGGAGTTTTAGCTATGAACATTGCAACAGCAACAGAATTGTTTGAGGTGGTTACGATCTTTTGCTTCGGCCTGTCCTGGCCTGTATCAATACACAAGTCCCTGGTTTCCCACACTGCAAAGGGCAAGAGTCTGATGTTCGAAGTGTTCCTGCTGATAGGCTACGCCTTTGGAATCCTGAGGAAAATCATGCAATTCTCCTGCCTGGGTGCCGGAGGATCACTGTTTTACCTAAGCACCTTCTTCTATGTGCTGAACTTTGTGGAAATATCCCTGGATGTGGCCCTTTACTTCAGGAATGCCAGAGAGGACAGAATGCGCAGCGAAGCAAATCTCCGTAATGCATAACAGAGATTTGCCATTGTAATGCAGGCCAATAGCGCCACATTGGCCGAATATTTATGTACACAATAGGACCTGAATCCCGGGCCCTATTGCTATTTTTGTGACAGTTTTTGCAGGGGCTTTTCCGCCAATTTAATAAACAGCATACCCAGTATATAGATGGAAATAACCTCTCCGGCTCCCACGGTGAGCATCATAAACGGAATGGCATCCGGTACGCCGTAGCCATAGGACAGTATAAATGGCACAATCAGGGCGTTGGACAGCACAGGAGGCAGGGCAGCCAGCCATTTGTTCCTGCGGAGCCAATAGGTGCCCAGGGCACCAATCAGTGTGGCAATGGGTCCCACAATTATATCCATAATCACGGCACCACCTAATAGGTTCGCCAGGAAACAGCCGATAGTTACTCCCGGAATGGCAGCAGAGGTAAAAATGGGCAGCAGACACAGGGCTTCCGAAAAGCGAACCTGTATAACTCCACTGTCCAGGCCCAGTGCTTTGGCCAAAAATGTCAGCGCCACGTAGAGAGCCGCAATCAGGGCAGCTTGGCATAGGTATAGTGTTTTGTTTGGCTTGCGCATAAAAATAGACTCCTTAGTTTTGTTTAACGTGAGGATGGTTTCGAACTCACGTAGGTTATTATAGTACAAAGCTGGAGAACAGACAACAGCAGCAGCTGTCCCGGACAGGTGAATCCTGGAAGTTTTTTGTGTATAATGGAGAAAAAACGGGAGGCACATATGCGCAAGAATTTCGGAGTCAAAACATGGCTGTATCCCATGCCTGTACTGATTGTGGGAACATATAACCGGGACGGTACGCCCAATGCAATGAATGCAGCCTGGGGCGGCATCTACGACACTAACCAGGTGATGCTTTGCCTGGCAGACGACCATAGGACAACAAAGAACATACGCAGCAGAGGAGCGTTTACAGTAAGCTTTGCAACCACGGGAACGGTGGTGCCCTGCGACTATGTGGGAATAGTCTCCGGCGACAAAGTACCGGACAAGTTTGCCAGGGCCGGATTCCATGCAGAGAAGAGCCGGTGTGTGGATGCACCTGTTATCCTGGAACTGCCCATGACGGTGGAATGCAGGCTGGTCAAGTTCAACGAGGACGGCATCTGCATTGGCCAAATAGTCAACATCTCTGCAGATCAATCCATATTGGACGAGAATGGAAATATTGACACAGCCAAGCTGGATCCTATCTGCTACGACAGCGTTACCAATGCATATTGGAACCTGGGCAAGCCGGTGGGACAGGCCTTTTCCGACGGCAAACAGCTGAAATAGCCCAGGACATGACATGGATTTAGCCCAGGTGGCGGTGGAGGAATCCCTATGATGTACATAAAATTACAGATTGGATCTTTGGTAGTGGTCTCATATATCGGGCTGCTCTACCTCAGGGAGCGGATGCGGTATCCCCAGCGCAAAGCCCCGGGCATATTTGGCGGGCTTCTGGTGTTGGGAATATTGACTATTCTGTTTGACGGCGCCACGGCCTGGACGGTTAACCACCTGGATACGGTGCCCTCATTGGTAAACCGCCTGCTGCACCTGGGCTTTTTAATGTGCCTGGATGCCATGGTGTTCCTGTTGTTCCTATACATGCTGTACATTACAGATGCATTGCCCAGGACACTGTGGGGGCGCTTTCTGCTGCACCTGCCGCTGGTTGGGAATCTGGCGGTGCTGATTGCCTTTATCCCATCTCTGGAATACAGGGTTGGGGAAACCACCAACTATTCCATGGGAGTTTCCGCCTACACCTGCTACGTTATGTTGGCGATTTATGCTACAGTGTCCATGGTGATATTTCTCCGCAAGTTCCGGTACATTGAGAGCAGGAAGCGCATCAACGGCATCACCTACTTTGCGGTGATTCTCACTGTGGCGGTTTGGCAGTCGGTGAATCCGGAGGCCCTGGTTACCAGTCTGGTACCGCCTATCGCAGTGCTGGGGGCCTATATGAACGAGGAGGACCCCACGTTTATCAGGTTGGATCAATACCTGCACGAGATGATTATGGGCTTCGCCACCCTGGTTGAAAACAAGGATGGCAGCACAGGCGGACACATTCGCCGGACCACTGCCTATGTCAGGCTGTTGGCAGAGGAACTTCGCCGCAGAGGGCTATATCGGGATATGCTGACCAGGGACTATATGCGCTGCCTGGAGCGGGCGGCCCCTATGCACGACATCGGGAAGATTGCCATACCGGACAGCATCCTGCAAAAGCCGGGACGACTGACGGAGGAGGAGTACACCACCATGAAGAGCCACGCGGAGCGAGGCGGAGAGATTGTGCGGGAGACCTTTGGACACCTGGGAGAGAAGCAGTACGAGGCCATTGCCTATGAAGTGGCCAGACACCACCATGAGAAGTGGAACGGTACCGGCTATCCGGACGGCCTGAGCCGCAAGGACATTCCCCTGTGTGCCCGGATTATGGCCATTGCGGACGTGTTCGACGCCGTATCCTCCAAGCGATGTTACCGGGACGCCATGGCCCTGGATGACTGCTTTAACATAATCCTGGAGGGCAGTGGTCGGGACTTTGATCCGGTGCTGGCGGACATCTTTCTGGAGTCCCGGGACAAGGTTGAGGCCATATATGGCATTGACACCAAGTGACATGGGGATGGAGATGAGGAAATGAATTACAGGATAATAGATAAGGACAAATATTACAGAAAAGGCGTGTTCCGACATTTTTCGGAGGATTGCAAGTGCTCCACATCCATGACGGCCCGGGTGGATGTTACGGATCTGGTGAAGTATTCCAAGAGGACAGGCACCAAGTTCTATATCAATTTCCTGTATGTCCTTTCAAAGGTGTTGAACTCCAGGGACGATTACAAGATGGGATATCTCTGGCAGACAGAGGAACTAATATGTTATGACAGCATCAATCCCATACAGTATGTATTCCATGATGATACGGAGACCTGCACCCCTGTCTATACGGTCTATTCGGAGGACTATTCCCAGTTCTACAGGAATGCGGCAAATGATCTGGAAAATGCCAAGAAAACCAGAGAGTATGGGCTGGATATGGAAAACCATCCCAATTGGTTCGACGCGTCATATATCTCCTGGCTTTCCTACGATTCTCTGAATGTAGAACTGCCGGATGGATATCTGTTTTTTGCACCCATCGTCAATTGGGGGAAATATCGGGAAGAGAAGGGCAGATTGATGATGCCGGTAAGCGTCCGCATGAACCATGCCATAGCCGATGGATTCTTGCTGGCAAATGTCTATAGACTTATTGAAAAGGAGATGGATTGCTTTTGCGGACACAGAGGGCAGCTGGAGACGGAGCGACTGATCCTGCGGCCTTGGGAGGATAGTGACGCAGAGGATTTATTCAAATATGCCTGTGATCCGGAGGTGGGCCCCAGTGCCGGTTGGCCGCCCCATCAGAGCGTGGAGGAGAGCCGACATGTCATAAGGGATATTCTGAATGGCAAGGAGGCCTATGCAATCTGTCTGAAGGAGGATGGCAGGGCTATCGGCTCCATAGAACTAATGCTGAATGGGCATACTGATATGACAGACCGGGATGATGAATGTGAGCTGGGATACTGGCTGGGAAAGCCGTTCTGGGGTCAGGGCCTGATTCCGGAGGCTGCAAGAGAGATTCTCCGCCACGGCTTTGAGGATATTGGTATGAGCAAGGTGTGGTGCGGATACTACGAGGGCAATACCAAGTCCCGGCGAGTGCAGGAAAAGTTGGGGTTCAAATATCAATGGACTACCAAGGATGTTGAGATTCCCCAGATGCACGAGATGCGGACCGGATACGTAAACGCCATGACCAAGGAGGAATGGCAGGCGCAATAGGCCCTGCCTGTCCGGCGGAACCTTTGCTATATAACTGACACATTTCCATGCAAAATCCACCTGTCAGAGAAATTAGTGGGGCAGTAGAATGGAAACGACACATGGGGAAGATATGGGTCAGATTGATAAATTTTCTTTTCCGCTATAAAGACAGAAGCAGGTGATTATTATGAAAAAGTATATTTCCATTGCTGTATTGGCGGTGGCGGCGCTGCTCATGATTTCAGGATGCAGGCTGGGCCCCGTTCAGATCTATAACGACATCAAAGGGGAACCCTATGCCAACGCAGACAAGTACGTTGCCGGGAACTTCACCTATTCCGCTGCAGATGTGGATGCCATCCAGCTGAATTGGCGGGTAGGGGATGTGGAGCTGGTGGAGAGCGATAATCCCACCCTTTCGGTAACCGAGAGCGGCGAGGAACTGGCTCCGGAGATCCAGATGTACCACTACCTGGACGGACGCACCCTGCGAATCCAATTCTGCCAGTCGGGAGCCAATGTTCATGTGGCGAATTCCGACAAGCACCTGACTGTACAGATTCCCAAGGGCATTGAGCTATCCGTATACAGCACCGCTGCCGAAATCCAGGCCGAAACTCTGGAACAGAAGAAGATATTTGTTACCTCCACCTCCGGCAATCTGGACTGCGGCACAGTGAGTGCAGACAAGGTTGAACTCTGTTCCACCTCAGGCAGACTCAAGGCAGACCATGTCACAGGAGACACTCTGACTATATCTACCACCAGCGGCAAGGTGGAGGTGGGCAGCACAGATTTGTCCGGACCGATTTCCTGCACATCGGTATCCGGAAGTGTTACGCTGGGTGAGGTCAATGCAAGGGAACTTGCTATCAGCACCTCCAGCGCCAATGTGGATGTTCAGACCACCCTTGACTGTTCCAGCATGGGCATTACTACCACCAGCGGGAAAATAAGCTTGGCATTGCCGGAAAGCGGCGGTCGGGTGAGCTTTGCCACCGTAAGCGGCCATATGAAGACCTCCCTGCCCTATGAGACCGAGGGGGACCTGCGGGTATTTGGTGACGGGGGCTGCCAGGTCAATGTGGTCACAATCAGCGGCGACTTGAAATTGAAATAGTCGCCTTTGCATAATCTGATGTCCGGGTCAGTTTTGAAAATTGCGAAAGAATGGTAGAAATCAGATATGTCCAACGGGCAGATAAAGAGTTTTGGTATAGCCTGGATAAACATTTGCCGGAACAGAAATTTGACAACAAGGTCAGTAATAAAGGAGGATATGAAATCCCAGGGGTATGGGTTGCTCTTGACATTCACACAGGTGGATGAGAAGGCACAGCATTTTTACAGAGCATTGGAAGATAAGGATTGTGGCGGTCTTGTTATGGATGTTCCGGGATTCGAGCAGCCAATGGGGATGTTTTTGATCAAAGGGATCTAGCAAGTTCCAATTGGCAGGGAAAGAAACCCTGGAATTCTCACTTATTGATAAAAATGAATGGTATTGTAGCTTGGATAATACAGTTTTGGATTTGTGCGTAGAGTGTATTTTGCTCTCCGAGGCATAAAAGTAAAAAAACCCATTGAAAAAATGGAATAATTGTGTTAACGTGTGTATAGGATATAACTGTAATGCGTTACAGCTTTGGTCTGGGCGAAAGCTCTTTGGACCACCGTAGGCGGGAAGAATTTCCCGCCGTTTTTATATAGAGGAAATTATTGGGGGAGTTGATGAAAGAACTAAGTGTATTTATAGATGAATCGGGCGACTTTGGGGAAATAACAGAGCGACCGTCATACTATCTTGTGACACTTGTGTTCCATGATCAGAAGAACGAAATTGCTTCAAATGTCAGGAAACTTGAGAATAGCACCAAGAATTCCGGATTTGATTATGAGTATATACATACGGGACCTGTTATCAGACGTGAGGATGTGTTTTCAGGATTGACAATAGACGAACGTAGAAAACTGCTATTTAAGATGTTAAATTTTATCGTTAGTTGCCCAATTGCATATGAGATGGTTGCAGTAAACCGAAAAGAAGCACCAGATAAAATATCGCTTTCCGGTAAATTGGGACGCGAAATCTCAAACTTGATAGAAAAACATAAGGCTTTTTTTGATGAATTCGACAGAATTATTGTATACTACGATAATGGTCAAATCGAGCTTGGTGCAATTCTGAATACTGTATTTTCAATTCATTTTTCCAATGTTGAGTTTCGAAAAGCAGAACCGCAAAAATATCGTTTATTACAGGCAGCTGATTTTATCTGTAGTATGGAGTTGCTGAAAATCAAAAAAGACGAAAAAAGATTGAGTAAATCAGAGAGGCAGTTTTTCTATAAGCCACAGGAATTGAAGAAGACATTTCTCAAAGCAATTGACAAGAAGCGACTATAGAATCCCGTGGTCAAAAGCCTGTAAATACAGGAACCCGTGAGAGAAATACTAAATCCTTTGAACCAATGGAGCAGCAAAAATGAATTGGACCAACGAGATGATAAGACAGGTGGCGCTGCAACAGTCAGCAATAGATGCAAACTGCAGCCCTAGGGACTTTACTTGCCGTGGTAATGTGGTAACTGTTTCAAAAGAAAACAAATTGGCCAGAAAGTATTTGACCCTTCCCCATGTGTGCAACCTGATTTCATATGGAAACAATATTGTGGCAACAGTTTCAGAAGAGTATAGAGATATTGTGGAGAAATACATCAACAGGTTTCCGGCGGAGCATTGCTTTGAGACTCCAAATATGCATGTTCTCAACGATGCATTTCAGGAGTTGGGGTATCGGGTGTGTTTCATGGCGGAATATTTCCTGCCGGATGTGAATGTGTTGACAGCACTGCCCTGCGATTATGAGATGCGGATTTTGCATGCAGAGGATTTCGAGGATTTATATACTCCGGAGTGGAGCAATGCACTGTGCAAAAAACGCAGGGAGCTGGATGTTCTGGGCGTTGGAGCATACCATAATGGCAAGCTTGTGGGTTTAGCAGCATGTTCTGCAGATTGTGAAACCATGTGGCAGATCGGTGTGGACGTGCTGCCGGAATATCGCAGGAGGGGAATTGCATCTGCACTGACCAGCCGGTTGGGGATCCGGGTCCTGGAGAGGGATAAGGTTCCGTTCTATTGCTGCGCCTGGTCCAACCTGAAATCCGCAGGAAATGCAATAAGGAGCGGATTTCGCCCAGCATGGGTTGAAATGACAGTAAAACCCGCCTCTTTGGTGGACGAGATGAATACGATGCGACATTAAGAAAAACGGATGAATATATCATTGGAACTCGTATACCGGTGAAAGCAGTAAAATAATCTACCGCCAGCCCCCCGCAAAACTACGCAGGCAGTATATCTGATATATCATACCATGGGCCAGGAAATGGCGATTGATAGGCTTAAATTCTCATACCGGTACAGGCTGAAAAGGAAACAGTAATTCTGTCCTCTGGGGAAACTTCGGCTAATTTTGATATAAAACCAAAATCTGCCGAAAAACCGATTGACCATTGAATGACGTTCGGCTATAAGGTGTACTTTTACGACACCGGATTGGTCTGCTACCTGACCCGCTGGTCCTCCCCAGAGGTAGCCGAAAGCGGCGCTATGAGCGGTGCACTGTTGGAAAACTACACTGTATCGGAAATAATGAAGGGCTATCAGAACGCAGGGCTGGAACCGTATATCTACTTCTATCGGGATCGCGACTCTAAAGAGATTGACGTT
>CAZCOE010000056.1:0-24062 GCA_964500525.1 uncultured Clostridia bacterium
GTGGGGGCCAGAACTCTACACTCATCACCCTTCACTATTCACTGATATGGTCGAGCAAAGGAACGTGGGGACCAGAACTCTTCACTCATCACCCTTCACTATTCACTGATATGGTCGAGCAAAGGAACGTGGGGACCAGAACTCTTCACTCATCACTATTAACTATTCACTGAGTAAATGACCATGGGAGCATAGGGACCAGAACTCTTCACTCATCACTATTAACTATTCACTTAATTTGTAATATTCCATGACCACCGCGTAATAGAGATAAGGGTACATGGGGATTTGTTGTTGCATAGTTAATATTTCGTGATATAATCTAGTGCGTCTTGAGGGAGTAATTTGCGCTGCACGGCGTGCCAAGCCAACATCCCGCCGGCAACGGTCTGGCTTGTCTTAATAAATGAGACTCATGTACGGTTCTACTGTACCTGGGTGTGATGTAGTCAGGTACAGATGTACTTGATTTTTTTTATTTAGGAGAGAATATGAGCATATACGACATTTTATTACTTGCCATTGGACTGTCGGCAGATGCATTTGCAATTTCCCTTTGCAAGGGCATGGCCCTCAAGAAAGTCAAGCTCTCTCATATGTGCATCCTGGGACTGTGGTTCGGCGGATTCCAGGCATTGATGCCTGCTATTGGATATTTTATCGGATCCACATTTGAGCATCTGGTTCGCAGGTTCGCCCCATGGATAGCCTTTGTACTGTTGTTGCTGATCGGCGTGAATATGATCAGAGAGTCCCTTTCCAAGGAGGATGACCGGGAATCCGACAGCGATGCCATGGGTGTCAAGACTTTGTTTGGTATGGCTGTGGCCACCAGCATAGACGCGTTGACCGTGGGAGTTACATTCTCAGTTACATTAAACAGCATTCCGGAGATGTTGTTTGCAGCCGGTATTATTGGAATAGTCACATTCGTCATGTCGTCCCTGGGAGCTAAGATCGGCTCCGTGGGAGGAGCATGGGCTAAGGACAGAGCCGGAATATTAGGCGGTACAGTATTGATTCTGTTGGGCATTAAAATCCTGCTTGAGGGATTGGGAATAATAAATTTATAAGTTAATCGGAGGGAACAGGTGAAGGACTTCTATTCTACAGACATAGATTCGGTTATATCCCATGTGAATTCATCCTTTGGGGGACTGACCCAGGCTGAGGCGGCTCGCCGTCTGGCGGAGAACGGCCCCAACGCCCTTGAAGAGGGGAAGCGCAAGACCCTGCTGGCCAAGTTTCTGGCACAGTTCAAGGACGTGATGATCATAGTGCTGTTGGTTGCAGCAGCAGTTTCTGCAATATTGGCAATTGCGGAGCATAAATACGCGGATTTGATTGACAGTGGAATCATATTGGCCATTGTCATTCTGAATGCAGTAATAGGTCTGGTTCAGGAGAACAAGGCAGAGCAGGCCATGGAGGCCATGAAGAACATGAACAAGCCCTACGCCAAGGTTATCCGGGATGGCAATCAGATACAGATCCGCAGTGAGGAGCTGGTTGTAGGTGACCTGGTAGTGTTGGACGCAGGAGACAGTGTTCCCGCAGATATGCGGCTGATTGAGTCAGCTTCTCTCAAGATAGAGGAGTCTGCTTTGACAGGTGAATCAGTGCCTGTGGAGAAGGATGCAGCTGCACAGGTTGCCGAGGATGCACCCCTGGGAGACAGGATCAATATGGCCTACAGCAGTGGGGCAGTTACCTACGGCAGAGGCAAGGGTATAGTTACAGCCTGCGGTATGGACACAGAGGTAGGCAAAATTGCAGGCATGTTGGCAGAGAATGAGGAGGAGAGCACTCCTCTGCAGCAGCAATTGGCCAAGACAGCCAAGATGCTGTCCGTGCTGGTCATAATTATTGCAGTTATAATATTTGCTGCCAACGTTATCAGAGAATACACATCAATTGGCACCATAGGCACAGACAGCATTATCGCTGCATTTATGACAGCTGTGGCTATTGCGGTTGCGGCTATTCCCGAGGGATTGCCTGCTGTAGTTACAATCGTTCTGGCCATGGGAGTACAGCGCATGGCCAAGAGGCGGGCAATAGTCAAGAACCTGCCCTCCGTCGAGACTCTGGGCTGCTGTGAGATAATCTGTTCGGACAAGACAGGCACTCTTACATTAAACAAAATGACTGTTCGGGAGATGTATATTCCCGGGAGCACAGCAACCGCCCAGGAGGCCCTGGGAGACAGCAGGTACGACCTGGCAGTGCGGGTATTTGCACTGTGCAATGATACCAAGGAAAGTCACCTGGAGGAGGGTGTGGTTCTGTTGGGCGATCCCACAGAGACTGCATTGGTACAGTATCTCAAGGACAGAGGCATTGAATTCAGCGACCTTAACAGCCAATGGCAGAGAGTGGATGAGCTGCCCTTCGACAGCAACCGCAAGCTCATGACTACAATTAACCAAAACGGACAGCAGCGGGTTGCCCACGTAAAGGGCGCACCGGATATGCTGATCGCCCGCTGCACCCGGATCATGACTGCAGATGGAGTCAGAGCCATTACGGACCAGGATATTGAGGACATAACCGAGGCAAACAGCCGGATGGCATCCAGAGCCCTGCGTGTTCTGGCAGCGGCAATCAAGACCGAGCAGCTGGACCGGAAGGATACCCTGGAACAGGATTTGGTATTTGTTGGATTGGTGGGCATGATTGACCCGCCCAGACCGGAGGTCAAGGAGGCTGTCAGAGTCTGCAAGCAGGCAGGCATGAGACCCTTGATGATTACAGGTGACCACAAGGACACCGCATCTGCCATTGCAGCGGATATAGGCATTTTGGAGCCGGGACAGCTGGTTATGACGGGAGCGGAGATTGACGCCATGTCCGATGAGGATTTCTACGCCAACATCGAGAAGTATTCCGTATTTGCCAGAGTCAGCCCGGAGAACAAGGTTCGCATCGTGAGAGCCTACAAGTCCAAGGACAAGATTGTGGCCATGACCGGTGACGGCGTAAACGACGCACCTTCCATCAAGGCTGCCGACATTGGAATCGGCATGGGCATTACGGGAACGGATGTGTCCAAGGGAGCTGCGGACATGGTTCTGTCGGACGACAACTTTGCAACTATTATCGGCGCCGTAGAGGAGGGCCGCAAGATATACGCCAACATCAAAAAGGCTGTCCAGTTCCTGCTGTCCGCCAATGTGGCAGAGGTTCTGTGCCTCTTTATTGTCAGCGTGTTCGTGGGCAGGGAATTCCTGACTCCTGTAATGATTCTGTGGATTAACTTGGTTACAGATTCCTTGCCTGCATTGGCACTGGGTGTGGAGCCTGCAGAGAGCGATGTGATGATTCACAAGCCCCGCAAGTCCGGAGGCAGCCTGTTTGCAGGCAGAACCGGCCTTAATATCGGCATCCAGGGAGCTATGCAGACACTGCTGGTTCTGGCCAGTTATATGATTGGCTGCCTGGCATATGACAGCAATGGTGTAGGCATTACCATGGCCTTTGTTTCCTTGGCAATGATTCAGCTGTTCCACGCATACAATATGAGGTCTGAGACCCATTCGGTACTGAATCGTAAGTTCCTCTCCAACAAGCTGATGAACCTGGCCTTCCTGGTGGGAACATTATTGATTGCGGTAGTTGTGCTGATTCCCGGAATCAGGGGACTGTTTGACGCAGTAAGCCTTACAGCAGCACAGTGGGCATGGGCTCTGTTGTGCTCCGTGATGATTATTCCTCTGGTGGAAATTCAGAAAATAATCGAGGGAGCAATCCGTTCCGACAAGTAGGAAAAGTAATTCCTGAGGCGGTTTTGCAGCCCCCGGGAAAAACTGTGGATTTTCACTAAAAAGAGTGCAAGTTTTATGACAAAACTGGCGCTCTTTTTATTTGACAACATAGGCTCAAAACCGCTAAAATGTCATCTGTTGGGCATGGTATTTTGCCCCTATATTGTAGGCAACTGACGTAGGCGGATTAACCGCAGGGAGCCTTATTGGAATGTCGCACGTCTGGGCAGCCTTATCTTTAGGTAAGGCCGCCTATTATTTTTGTTGGCGAGGTGTTTTATGAGAACGGTTGGTATTGTTATGGGCAGTGCCAGTGACCTTCCCGTAGTGGAGAAGACTACTGCCACACTTGATAGCCTGGGGGTACCCTATGAGGTCCACGTGTATTCTGCACATCGCACCCCGGCCCAGGCTGCACAGTTTGCACAGCAGGCCAGAGACAGAGGCTTCGGAGCCATCATTGCTGTAGCCGGTATGGCTGCCCACCTGGCGGGAGCTATTGCCGCAAACACTACCCTGCCTGTTATCGGTATACCCTGCAGGTCCGGCAATCTGGAGGGAATGGATGCATTGTTGTCTACAGTCCAGATGCCTTCGGGCATACCTGTAGCTACTGTGGCCATAGACGGCGGCAAGAACGCCGCCCTGTTGGCAGCCCAGATTTTGGCAGTTGAGGACTCTCAGCTGGCATGCAAGCTTGACGAGCTCAGACGGGCTGAGGCGTCCAAGGCCCTGGAGTCGGACCGTCAGGTAAGTGAAAAATTCAACGGATAATTATAGGCTGCTTTGTTGCAGCCTTTTTTGGTTCTAAATTTCAAAATTGAAAGGAAAGGGTATCAAAATGGAGAAGAGACAGCAGATGTACGAGGGCAAGGCCAAGAAGGTTTTCGCCACCGACGACAACAACTATTGCATCGTTTCCTACAAGGACGACGCCACCGCATTTAACGGCGTGAAGAGAGGCACTATCACAGGCAAAGGCGTGGTCAATAACAAAATGTCCAACTACTTAATGAAGAGGTTGGAGGCAGAGGCAGGTATTCCTACTCACTTTGTTGAGGAGCTGTCAGACAGAGAGACCCTGGTCCGCAAGGTTTCTATTGTTCCCCTGGAGGTTATCGTCAGAAATATTGCTGCAGGTTCCTTTTCCAAGAGATTTGGCGTAGAGGAGGGCACACAGCTCCTCACCCCCACATTGGAGTTCTGCTACAAGAATGACGAGCTGGGAGATCCCATGGTCAACAACTATCACATTCTGGCCTGCGGATGGGCAGCCAAGGAGGACCTGGACCTGATCACAGATTATACTTTCCGCATTAACGCATGGCTCAAGGAGTTCTTTGCCGGAGTTGGTGTAGACCTGGTGGATTTCAAGATTGAGTTCGGCAAGACCGCAGAGGGCAAGCTGGTGCTGGCCGACGAGATATCCCCCGACACCTGCAGATTCTGGGATGCCAAGACTCATGAGAAGCTGGACAAGGACAGATTCAGAAGGGACCTGGGCAACGTAGAGGCTGCCTATCAGGAAATGATGAAGAGAGTATTTGGAGAGAAGTAAAATGTCAGTATTACACGAAGAATGCGGAGTTTTTGGTATATTTTCCAATGTCAAGACCGACATTACAGGCCCTATGTTCTACGGCCTCCATGCCCTCCAGCACAGAGGACAAGAGGGATGCGGCATGGTTGTGGCCGACGACGGCGTATTCCACGACTACAAGGACCTGGGCCTGCTTAACGAGGTGTTCACTCCCGACGTTATGGCCAAACTGGGCAGGGGAAATATGGGTGTGGGACATGTTCGCTACGGCACATCCGTGACCAACAACAGAGCCAACTGCCAGCCTATAGTTGTCAGACACAGCAAGGGCAGTCTGGCTATGGCATATAACGGCAACGTGGTCAACACAGAGGAATTGAGAGAGGAACTGGAGTCCATAGGAGCTATCTTCCACACCACCAGCGACACAGAGGTTATGTCCTACCTGGTTGCAATGGAGAGGCTGCATACCGCATCTATTGAGGAGGCTGTATGCAAGGCCATGTACAGGCTCAAGGGTGCATACTCCACAGTGCTCATGTCACCTACCAAGCTGATTGCCATGAGGGATGAGAACGGCATTCGTCCTCTGTGCTACGGACAGACAGCAGCAGGGGAGTATGTAGTTGCATCCGAGACCTGTGCCCTGGACGCAGTAGGCGCCAAGTTCATCAGAGACGTGGAGCCCGGCGAGATTGTAGTTTTCTCCAAGGAGGGCATTAAGACCATCCGTGAGCATTGCGGCAGGAAGCCCTCCGCCCTTTGCGTATTCGAGTATATTTACTTTGCCAGACCCGACTCAGTGGTGGATGGCTGCTCAGTACATGAGGCCAGAGTCAGAGCCGGATCATTCCTGGCACAGAAGGACAACGTGGAGGCAGATGTAGTTATCGGAGTTCCCGATTCAGGCATCGACGCAGCTATAGGCTATGCCAGACAGAGCGGCATCCCCTATGCCATAGGACTGATCAAGAACAAGTATATAGGCAGAACCTTCATTGCCCCGGAGCAGAAGACCCGTGAGGACAAGGTAAGGCTCAAGCTCAACGCCGTCAGCCACGTGGTTAAGGACAAGAGAGTTGTTCTGGTGGATGACTCCATCGTCCGGGGCACCACCTCTGCAATTATCGTCAAATTGCTCAGGGATGCAGGAGCCAAGGAGGTTCACATGAGAGTCTCAGCACCTCCATTCATCGGCTGCTGCTACTATGGAACAGACATTGACAACGAGGAGTGCCTGATTGCCAACAGATGCTCCAAGGAGGAAATGGCTCAGGTGGTAGGCGTAGACTCCCTGGGATTCCTGGATCTGGAGGATGTGGGCAAGCTGGCCAACAGGGAGGACAATTGCCAATACTGCATGGGCTGCTTCACCAAGAAGTACCCTGCAGAGATCTCAGCAGACAAGAACAAGATCAAGTACGAGAACAAGTACGAGAAGAAAATATCCGAAAAGGAGAGCAACTAGTGGAAAATAGTTTCAGCGAGAGTTACAAGGCAGCCGGAGTTGATATTACCGCCGGCTACAAGGCTGTGGAACTGATGAAAAAGCATATTGCCCGCACCATCTCCGGAGACGTTATCGGTGGATTTGGCGGAGCTCTGGAACTGGACATGACAGGACTCACCAGACCTGTACTTGTCAGCGGAACAGACGGAGTCGGCACCAAGCTGAAGATTGCCTTCCTTATGGACAAGCACGACACAGTAGGTATCGACTGCGTGGCCATGTGCGTCAACGACGTGCTGTGCTGCGGAGCTAAGCCCCTGCTGTTCCTGGATTATATTGCATGCGGCAAGAACTATCCCGAGAAGATTGCAGATATCGTAAAGGGTGTTGCAGAGGGCTGTGTCCAGTCCGGCTGTGCCCTTATTGGCGGTGAGACTGCAGAGATGCCCGGCTTCTACCCCATAGACGAGTATGACCTGGCCGGCTTTACTGTAGGCGTTGTGGACAAGGACAAGATGATCAGGAACGACACCATGGTGCCCGGAGATGTTATTATCGCATTGCCTTCATCAGGTGTCCACTCCAATGGATTCTCCCTGGTCCGCAAGGTTTTCGACGTGGAGAACATCGACCTCCACGCTCCTGTAGAGGAGTTGGGAGGCAGGTCTCTGGGAGAGGCTCTGCTGGAGCCCACCAAGATATATGTGAAGCCTGTGCTCAAGCTGTTTGAGCAGGTACAGGTTAAGGGGCTTTCCCATATTACAGGCGGCGGCTTCTATGAGAATATCCCCAGAAGCATCCCCAAGGGATTGGGTGCAAAGATTGAGCGCAGCAATGTTAAGGTTCTGCCTATCTTTGACCTGATTGCCCACACAGGCCGGATTCCCGAGAGAGAAATGTTCAACACCTTCAACATGGGAGTTGGTATGGTTGTGGTGGTTGCCAAGGAGGATGCTGACAAGGCTGTTGAGGTTCTCCGGGCAGCAGGCGAGAATGCATACATTCTGGGCGAGATTCAGGAGTCTCAGGACGGAGTAACACTATGCTAGGTTCCAAGGCCCGAGTGGCGGTATTGGTATCCGGCGGCGGAACCAATCTGCAGGCAATAATTGACGCTCAACAGTCGGGAGTGATCCACAGCGGAGCGGTGGAATTGGTAATTGCAGACAAGCCCCAGGCATATGCCCTGGAGAGGGCAGCCAAGGCAGGCATTGACACCAGAGTTGTGCCCAAGAAGCAGATGGGTCAGGCGGATTTCGAGGCTGCTATAGAGGGATTGCTGCAGGAATACCACATCGATCTCATCGTACTGGCAGGGTTTATGTGCATCCTGAGCGGGGACTTTACCGACAGGTATCCCGACAGGATAATCAACGTTCATCCCGCCCTGATTCCCTCATTCTGCGGCAAGGGCTACTATGGTCTCAAGGTCCATCAGGCAGCTCTTGACTACGGAGTTAAGGTCACAGGTGCGACGGTACATTTTGTAAACAGCATACCCGATGGAGGCAAAATCATCTCACAGAAGGCTGTATATATAGAGCCGGGGGACACCCCTGAGGTTTTGCAGCGCAGGGTTATGGAACAGGCCGAGTGGATTATTCTGCCGGAGGCAGTTGAAACAGTATCACACAACATAATTGCAGGAGAAGACAAATGAGTATTTACAAGGTAGACAATCTGGGAGAGAAGCTGGCAAGCAGCGCATATCCCGGCAGAGGCATTGTGGTAGGAGAGAGCCCCAACGGCAAGTCCGCCATATATGCATATTTCATCATGGGACGCAGCGCCAACAGCCGCAACCGAATCTTTACAGAGACAGAGGATGGCATCAGGACCGAGCCCTATGACCCATCCAAGGTACAGGATCCCAGCCTGATTATCTATGCCCCGGTAAGGCACTATGGCAAGTCTGTTGTGGTTACTAACGGGGACCAGACAGACACGGTGGTGGAGCATCTGGCCAAGGGAGACTCCTTCGTAAATGCATTGAGAACCCGCTGCTTTGAGCCCGACGGTCCTAATTGGACCCCCAGAATCAGTGCCATCCTGAACTTCGCCAATGGCTATGACTACGAGATGAGCATTCTCAAGAGCGCAGATCCGGAGGGAACAGCCTGCAACAGATTCCTGTACAGCTATGAGCCTCTGGCAGGACTGGGACACTTTATCCACACATACGGCGGGGATGGCAATCCTCTGCCCACGTTTACAGGGGAGCCTGAGAGAGTGGGAACCTGGGACGATATCGACCAATTCACCAACATGATCTGGGACAATCTGAACGCCGACAACAAGATTTCCCTGTATGTCACATACATCGATATTGAGACTGGGGCAGAAACCCACAGATTAATCAACAAATACAACTAAAGAGGTATACCATGAAGGAATTTGAACTTAAGTATGGATGTAACCCCAATCAGAAGCCTGCCAGGATCTACATGAAAAACGGTGAGGATCTGCCCATCCAGATTCTGAACGGCAGACCGGGATATATTAACTTCCTGGACGCATTCAACAGCTGGCAGCTGGTCAAGGAGGTTGCAGAGGCTACAGGCATGGTGGCAGCAGCCTCTTTCAAGCACGTCAGCCCCACTTCCGCTGCAGTAGGCAAGCCCCTGAGCCCTGAACTCAAGAAGGCATGCTTTGTAGAGGATATTGAAGGACTGGACGATTCTCCCATTGCCTGCGCATACGCAAGGGCAAGGGGCACAGACAGAATGAGCTCCTTTGGAGACTGGATTGCACTGTCCAATACCTGTGACCTGACCTGCGCAAAGATAATTGCCAGAGAGGTTTCCGACGGCATTATCGCTCCCGACTATACCAGCGAGGCCCTGGAGCTCCTTAAGACTAAGCGCAAGGGCTCATACAACATCGTGAAGATTGACCCAGACTACGTTCCCGAGGAGCAGGAGACCAAGCAGGTGTTTGGCATTACATTCCAGCAGGGACGCAACAACGTGAAGATCACCAAGGAAATGCTGTCCAACGTGGTTACAGCCAACAAGACTATTCCCGAGGACAAGGTTATCGATCTGATTATCTCACTGATTACACTTAAGTACACCCAGTCCAACTCCGTATGCTTCGCATATGATGGACAAGCAATCGGCGTAGGCGCCGGCCAGCAGAGCAGGATTCATTGTACCAGACTGGCAGGACAGAAGGCTGACCTGTGGTTCCTGAGACAGGCTCCCCAGGTGCTCAACCTGCAGTTCGCAGCCAACGTGGGACGTCCCGACAAGAACAACATTATCGATATCTATCTGTCTGATGATTATGAGGATGTATTGGGTGACCGGGTATGGCAGCAATTCTTTGCAGTTCGTCCGGAACCATTCACAAAGGAACAGAAGAAGGCCTACCTTGCCGGAATTTCCGGAGTATCCGTAGGCTCTGATGCATTCTTCCCCTTTGGCGACAACATTCAGAGGGCAGCCAAGAGCGGCGTTACCTATGTGGCACAGCCGGGAGGTTCCGTAAGAGACGACCTGGTTATTGCCGAGGCAGACAAGTATGGCATGGCCATGTGCTTTACAGGAACAAGACTGTTCCACCACTAATTATTAGGAGAAATACCCATATGTTTTTTGATAAATTGTCCCAAATCGATCCGGATGTGTACGCACCCATTGAGAGAGAGCTTCGCAGACAGCAGCACAACATAGAGCTGATTGCCTCTGAGAACATCGTTTCCGAGGGAGTTCTGCTGGCAGCAGGTTCCGTACTGACCAACAAGTACGCCGAAGGTTTCCCGGGACACCGCTACTACGGCGGCTGTCTGTATGTAGATGAAGTGGAGGAGATCGCCAGGGAGAGAGCCAAGAAGCTGTTTAACGCAGAGTATGCAAACGTGCAGCCCCACAGCGGAGCCAATGCCAACCTGGCAGCTTTCTGTGCCCTGATGCAGCCCGGAGATACAGTTCTGGGCATGAGCCTTGCCTGTGGCGGACACCTGTCCCACGGCACCAAAATCAACATCTCAGGCAAGCACTTCAACGCCGTGCAGTACGGTGTAAACGAACAGGGCCTCATCGACTATGACAGCGTGAGAGCCTTGGCCCTGGAGCACAAGCCCAAGGTAATTCTGGCAGGAGCCAGCGCATACCCCAGGTTCATCGATTTCGCCAAGTTCCGCCAGATTGCAGACGAGGTTGGCGCATACCTGATGGTAGATATGGCCCACATTGCAGGTCTGGTTGCCGCAGGAGTACATCCCTCTCCGGTACCATATGCAGACGTGGTTACCACCACCACCCACAAGACACTCAGAGGTCCCAGGGGAGGCCTGATTCTCTGCAAGGAGGAGCTGGGCAAGCAGGTTGACAAGGCTATTTTCCCCGGCACCCAGGGCGGCCCTCTGATGCACATTATCGCAGCTAAGGCCGTTGCCCTTGGAGAGGCTCTTAAGCCTGAGTACAGGGAATATCAGGCACAGGTTGTCAAGAATGCGGCTGTATTGGCAGATGAGCTCAGGAAGCAGGGCTTTAATCTGGTTTCCGGCGGTACAGACAACCATCTTATGCTTCTGGATCTGAGAGGCATGGGAATCTACGGCAAGGAGCTGGAGACCAGGTTGGACGAGGTGCACATTACTGCCAACAAGAACGCAGTTCCCGGCGACCCGGCAAAGCCTACACTTACCAGCGGTTTGAGAGTCGGTACTCCTGCAGTTACCACCAGAGGCTTCAAGGAGGCGGAAATGGTGAAGATTGCCAAGTGGATTCGGGACACAGCTGTGGATTTTGAGGCCACCAAGGACAGGACCACAGCAGAGGTTATCGAACTTTGCGAGGAGTATCCCATTTACAATTACTAATGCAAATCCCGGAGGAACCTATGAACATTTTGGTTGTGGGCGGCGGCGGCAGAGAGCACGCCATAATTAAGAAACTCAGAGAGAACAAGACTGTTGACAAGATATATGCTTTGCCCGGCAACGGGGGCATTGCCCAGGACGCAATTTGTGTGAATATCGGCGCCAAGGATTTGGATGGTATTGTGGAATTTGCATCTGCAAACCACATCGACTATGCAGTAGTGGCTCCCGACGATCCATTGGTGCTGGGATGCGTAGACAGGTTGAACAGCATTGGAATCCCCTGTTTTGGCCCGGAGGCCAAGGCAGCCATTATCGAGGGTTCCAAGGCATTCTCCAAGGACTTGATGCGCAAATACAATATTCCCACTGCGGAGTACCGGGTATTCACAGAATGCGCCGATGCACTTAAGTATGTTGAAACATGCAATATTCCCGTAGTAGTCAAGGCCGACGGACTGGCTCTTGGCAAGGGAGTAATCATTGCCACCACCAGAGAGGAGGCTGCAGAGGCAGTCAGATCCATGATGGAGGGACACATGTTTGGCACCAGCGGAGACTGCGTGGTTATAGAGGAGTTTCTGGAGGGGCCGGAGATTTCGGTGCTTTCATTTACCGACGGCGAAACTGTGGTTCCTATGGTTTCTTCTATGGATCATAAGCGGGCTCGCGACAACGATCAGGGCAAGAACACAGGCGGAATGGGCACAATTGCTCCCAATCCCTATTACACTCCTGAGGTTGCACAGCGGTGCATGGATGAGATATTCCTTCCCACCATCCGGGCCATGAAGGCGGAGGGCCGAACCTTCAGAGGATGCCTGTACTTTGGATTGATGCTGACAGCCCAGGGACCCAAGGTTATCGAGTACAATTGCAGATTTGGTGACCCGGAGACCCAGGTTGTATTGCCCCTCATGGAGACAGACCTGCTGACAGTTATGCAGGCCACCACCGCCGGCACCCTGTCGGAGATTGACGTGAAATTCTCCAATGATTCTGCCTGCTGTGTAATTATGGCATCCAATGGATATCCTGAGAAATACGATAAGGGATTTGAGATCACGGTGGATGAAGAATTCCACGCATGCATGTATGTTGCAGGAGCCAAGGAACAGGACGGCAAGCTGCTGACCAACGGGGGCAGAGTCCTGGGCATAACATCCACAGGCTCTGACCTTAAAGAGGCCATTTCCAAGGCATATGCAGCAGTAGATAAGGTACACTTTGACAATGCATTCTACAGAAAGGATATAGGACAGCGGGCATTGGCCGCCCTGTGGAACAAGTAATATGGTATATAGAGTCTATGTAGAAAAACGACCTGCATTAGCCGAGGAGGCCGCATCTCTGGCAAAGGAACTGACCCAATTTGTGGGCATTTCCGGCCTTAAGGGACTTAGGATACTGAACAGATACGACGTGGAGGGCATCAGCCCCGAACTATTTGAAACAGCAGTCAAGAATGTATTCTCCGAGCCTCAGCTGGATATCACATCTGACAAGCTGGCAGTAGAGCAGGGAGACCAAGTCTTTGCGGTAGAGTACCTGCCCGGACAGTTTGACCAGCGTGCAGACAGTGCAGCCCAGTGCATTCAGCTGATTTCCTGCGGAGAGAAGCCTACTGTAAGGACGGCCAAGGTGTACGTGCTGTCAGGAGATCTGACGCCTGAGCATATGGAGGCAGTCAAGAAGTACGTTATTAACCCTGTTGAGAGCCGTCTGGCTTCCCAGGAGATGCCCGATACATTGGCCCAGCAATATCACATTCCTGAAAAGGTAGCAATCCTGGATGGATTTGTGGACCTGGATGAACAGGGCCTGGCAGATACTATTGCAAAGTACGGTTTGGCCATGGACCTGGGTGACATCAAGATGTGCCGTGACTATTTCAAGGGGGAGAACCGCAATCCCACCATTACGGAAATCCGCATGATTGACACCTATTGGTCAGACCATTGTCGTCATACCACATTCCTCACCACCATCGACAGCATTTCCACAGATGATCCCACTCTCCAGAAGGCCTTTGACAGATATATGGAGACCCGTAAGGCCCTTGGCCGCACCAAGCCGGTGAACCTGATGGACATGGCCACAGTTGCAGCCAAGTATCTGGTAAAGACAGGGAAGTTGACAGACCTGGACGTATCCGAGGAGATTAACGCCTGCACGGTGAAGATCAAGGTAGACGTAGATGGCAAGCCTCAGGACTATCTGTTGCTGTTCAAGAACGAAACCCATAACCACCCCACAGAGATCGAACCCTTTGGCGGTGCAGCCACATGTATCGGCGGCGCCATCAGAGACCCTCTGTCCGGCAGGGCATATGTATACGGAGCCATGCGCCTGACCGGAGCAGGCGACCCACTGAAACCTGTAGACCAGACAATTCCCGGCAAGCTGCCTCAGCGCAAGATTGTGCAGACAGCCGCTGCCGGATATAGCTCCTATGGCAACCAGATCGGCCTTGCCACAGGTATTGTAGACGAGATATATCACCCGGGATACGTGGCCAAGAGAATGGAGATTGGCGCAGTTATCGGCGCAACACCTGCAGACCATGTGCGCCGTGAGGTTCCGGAACCGGGAGATGTGGTTATATTGCTGGGAGGCAGAACCGGCAGAGACGGATGCGGCGGAGCAACAGGTTCCTCCAAGTCCCATACAGTCAAGTCCATAGAGAAGTGTGGAGCAGAGGTGCAGAAGGGCAACGCCCCTGAGGAACGCAAGCTCCAGAGACTGTTCAGGAATCCCGAGGCATCCTCCCTTATCAAGCGGTGCAACGACTTTGGGGCAGGCGGCGTGTCTGTGGCTGTAGGCGAGTTGGCCGATGGCCTGCACATCGACCTGAACAAGGTTCCCAAGAAATACGAGGGTCTGGACGGAACAGAATTGGCAATCTCCGAGTCCCAGGAGCGTATGGCGGTTGTGGTAGAGCCTGAGGATGCAGACAGGTTCTGCGCTCTGGCCAAGGCTGAGAACCTGGAGGCCACAATTGTGGCAGAGGTTACAGCGGAGCCTCGCCTGGTAATGGAGTGGAACGGAGAGAACATTGTAGATGTGTCCAGAGAGTTCCTGAACTCCAACGGAGCTGAGAAGCACATTTCAATAGAGATAGATGATCCCAAACCATACGCAAAGGATATCCCTTATAGCTTTAAAGGGGGTATTATGCAGGTTATGTTTGACTTGAACTCCTGTTCCCACAGAGGTCTGGCAGAGCGATTTGACTCCACCATCGGAGCAGGCAGCGTTATGATGCCCTTTGGCGGCAAGAATCAGCGCACACCGGTTCAGGCAATGGTGAACAAGGTGTCATTGGTCAAGGGTGAGACAGATGACTGTTCCCTGATGGCATGGGGCTACAATCCATTTATCTCTGAGGCAAGTCCCTACCACGGCGCCTATCTGGCAGTTGTGGACAGCGTTGCCAAGCTGGTAGCCACAGGAGCCGCCTTTGACAAGGTATACCTGACCTTCCAGGAGTTCTTCAAGAAGCCCGGAACCGACGGCAGGAAATGGGGACAGCCGGCAGCAGCAATCCTCGGCGCCCTGGATGCACAGCTGGACCTGGGCATAGGAGCCATCGGAGGCAAGGACAGTATGAGCGGAACATTCGAGAACATCCATGTTCCTCCCACATTGGTTTCCTTTGCGGTTACCATGGACAAGATCCAGAATATTATTACAGACGACTTTAAGGCAGCCGGACATCAGGTTGTAATGCTGTGCCCTGAGGTGAACCCTGAGACAGGTCTGCCGGATCCATCCTCCCTTATCGGAAACATGAACACCGTTACAGAGCTTATGAGGAGCGGTGCAGTATGTGCCTGTTACACACCCGGCATAGGAGGCGTTGCAGAGGCAGTGTACAAGTGCTGTGCCGGCAACGGTCTGGGCTTTGACTACAACGAAAGCGTAACCATGGAGCAGATCTTCGGATACAACTATGGCTCGTTTATTATGGAGATGACCGAGGGACAGCCAGTACCTGCAGGCGCAATTCTCCTGGGAAAACTAACGGACCGGAAGGCTATGACATACAAGGGCCAGTCTGTCTCCACCAAGGCGGCAGAGGATGCCTATGAGTCAAAGCTGGAGTCTGTGTACGCCACCAGGGCAGGGGACGTAAAGCTCTACGACAAGATCGGCTGTACCATCAGATCCACTGCTAAGCCCGCAGTATCTGTTGCCAAACCCAGAGTGCTGATTCCCGTATTCCCGGGAACAAATTGCGAATACGACAGTGCCAGAGCCGTGGAGAGGGCAGGTGCTGCGGCTGAGATATTCGTTATCAACAACCTGACTCCTGCAGCGGTAGCAGAGTCTGCAGCAGAATTTGCTGCTAAGATAGGTAATTCCCAGGCCATATTCATACCGGGAGGATTCTCCGGAGGAGATGAGCCCGACGGATCCGGCAAGTTCATTACGGCAGTGTTCCGGAACCCGGCCATCAAGGAGGCAGTACATGAGCTGCTGGACAACAGAGATGGTCTGATGCTGGGTATCTGCAACGGCTTCCAGGCCTTGATTAAGCTGGGGCTGGTTCCCTACGGAGAGATTCGGGATACAGACGAGAACTGCCCCACATTGACCTTTAACACCATCGGCAGGCACCAGTCCAAGTTGGTAAGGACCCGTGTGGCATCCACCAAGTCTCCCTGGCTCACCAAGGTGAATGTGGGGGATGTGATTACAGTTCCCATTTCCCATGGAGAGGGACGTTTCTACGCCACAGAGGATGTGGTTAAGGAATTGATTGCCCAGGGACAGGTGGCAACCCAGTACGTAGATCTGAATGGCAGCCCCACATCGGATATTGAGTTTAACCCTAACAACTCCGTAATGGCCATAGAGGGCATTCTGTCCCCCGATGGCAGGGTTCTGGGCAAAATGGGCCACTCCGAGCGTGTCAGCAACGGCCTGTACAGGAACGTTCCCGGCAACTACGATATGGGCCTGTTTGACTCCTTGGTGGAGTATTATAAGTAAAACAATCTGTTAAAAAATGTTCGAATAGTGACAGCTTTTTAACATGACAGGATTCTGGATTCAAATTTATTGACAGGTCAGAATGGTAAAATTATTATTCAACCTGTTAGAATGCATCAAGCAATTTGATGACATAGACGGAGGTGTAGCATGTTTAAGAACGAGTATTTAGCTGACCTGTACAATCAGGTAGTAAAGAGAAACCCGGGAGAGCCGGAGTTCCACCAGGCAGTTCGTGAGGTTCTGGAGTCTCTGGAGCCCGTAGTTGAGGCAAGACCCGAGTTCATTACCAAGGGCGTTATGGCCGAGTTGGTAGAGCCTGAGCGCATTATCAAGTTCAGAGTTCCCTGGGTAGACGATCAGGGAAAGGTTCAGGTCAACAGGGGTTTCCGCGTTCAGTTTAACAGCGCTATTGGCCCCTACAAGGGAGGTCTCCGCTTCCATCCCACAGTATATGAGGGAATTATTAAGTTCCTGGGCTTTGAGCAGATTTTCAAGAACTCACTGACCGGTCTGCCCATCGGCGGCGGCAAGGGCGGCTCCGACTTTGATCCCAAGGGCAAGTCCGACGGAGAGGTTATGAGATTCTGCCAGAGCTTCATGACAGAGCTGAGCAAGTATATCGGCGCAGATACAGACGTTCCTGCAGGAGATATCGGCGTAGGCGGCAGAGAAATCGGCTACCTGTTTGGTCAGTACAAGAGAGTCCGGGACGAATTCACCGGCGTGCTGACAGGAAAGGGTCTGACCTATGGCGGATCTCTGGCCCGCAAGGAGGCAACAGGATATGGCCTTTGCTACTTTACAGATGCTATGCTCAAGGACCATGGCGATTCCTTTAAGGGCAAGACAGTTGTGGTTTCCGGATCCGGCAACGTGGCTATCTATGCCTGTGAGAAGGCAACAACCCTGGGCGCCAAGGTTATCGCAATGTCCGACTCCAACGGCTGCATTGTAGACGAGAAGGGCATCGATCTGGACGCCGTCAAGACCATCAAGGAGGTCAAGAGAGGCCGCATCAGCGAGTATCTGGAGTATCATCCAGAGGCAAAGTACATGGCTGACAAGGACGGATCCAAGAACATCTGGACTGTACCCTGCGACATCGCACTGCCCTGCGCAACTCAGAATGAGATTAACGAGGCATCAGCTAAGGCTCTCATTGCAAATGGCGTAAAGGCTGTATGTGAGGGTGCCAACATGCCCTCAACTCCCGAGGCAATTGCCGCATTCCAGGATGCAGGAGTTCTGTTTGGCCCTGCCAAGGCAGCAAACGCCGGCGGCGTAGCAACATCTGCATTGGAGATGAGCCAGAACTCCATGCGCTATAGCTGGACCTTTGATGAGGTTGATGCTAAGCTCAAGGGCATTATGGAGAATATATATGCAAACGTCTCCAAGGCTGCAGCAGCCTATGGCATGGAGGGCAATTATGCAGCAGGTGCAAATATTGCCGGCTTCCTGAAGGTTGCAGAATCTATGCTGGCATTCGGCGTAGTCTGATAATGGTGGGTCGCAAAGCGAAGCTTTTGCTTCGCAGTGAATAGTGTAGAGTGAAGAGTGAATAGTGAATAGTGAATAGTTGTGGTTCCCATGTTCCTTTGCTCGACTATTTACAGTGAAGATAGAAGAGTGAATAGTGACTTCACTCTTTTTTATTCCAAAAACTTTACAAGTTTCCGCAGCTGACGAGGGGTGAACTCCCTATGCATGCTTCGCCTGAACCAATGGACGAAAGGTTGGACGGGATATCAGGAGGCAACTCGGCGAAGAATACGACATATAAAAGCAGCAATGCAGTTCAAGGCGTCTATCGAAAGGTAGACACTTTTTTTATCGCCTCAAAAATGCGAAAAAGAGAGATTTTTGTCGAAAAATTGAGAAAGGGTCAGAAAACCTTGCCAAACCCTCCAAAATTGTAAAAATTCTTTCGTATTCTGTGTAATATACGGCGAAAATCGTGCATAGAATTTAATGAAAACGGTTCAGGGAGTTGGTAACCCGGCCGTACAAAATATATTCAATATGGAGGGACATTATGACTAAGAAGCTATTTACCAAAACAATGTCGGTGCTGTTAGTTTTAGCCATGGTTATGTCAATGTTTATGGCATTCCCAACAATGGCCGAATCCACCCCAGGCTACGTGTTGTCTCAGAACATGGACATGCTGCCTGCAATTTCATCCACTCCGGGAGATACATCCCATGGTGTATGGAGTTCAGAGTACAGCAACTCTATGGCCATGAATCACGTGACGTTTTCAGGGTACACAAACAGCTCCGGGGCAACATCCATGAAGCTGGCTATTGGAGACGGCAGATACACAATTGACGTGTATTGCGGATTCAGTGGAGCAACATCATCTTCCGTTCTCACATTTGAGCTGTGGGTTCCGGAGGGATCTACTGTTTCCAAGATTAACTCAATTAAAATCGGCAGCGCTGTAATCCTTGGGGAAACCCAGTTGACTGCAAATGCATGGAACACAATAGAGACAAGCTCTTTTGGCAGCAGCACGTCAGGTGCAATATGCATGGAATTCTACAGCAATACTGCAACCGCCGGGCAGAGCATCTATATTGACGACTTCCGGATTTCTAATGGAACATCAGAGGACACCACCAACTACGTTATCTATGAGCAGTTTGAGGATGGCATCTCTACCAGTTCCACAGCCAAGGACACCACAAATGGTGTATGGAGCTCGGAGTACAGCAGCTCCCTGGGGATAGATCACGTAACATTTTCCCACAGCAGCAGCGGTTTCAACGGAACCAATGCCCTTAAGGCCAATGTGGGCAATGGCAGATACACCATCGATTTCTACCTGGGCTTCCAGAATGCGGATTTTGGCAGTACATTTACATTCAGGACCTACATTCCCAGCGGCAGCACAATCACTTCCATCAAGAAGATTGCTGTCAACGGCGTTGAGATTATGGGAGAGACTGCTGTCCCCCAGGGACAGTGGGTTGAGATCCAGGCAGGAGAACTGGGAGATACATCCGGATATATCCAGCTGGAGTACTACAGCTCCACAGCAAGCTCCGGTCAGTACTTCTATATCGACGACGTCCGTGTTACCCAGGCAGGGGACAGCCACATAAGCCCTGTTTCCCAACACGTAAATGTGGGATACTTGCCCTATTACAGGACAGAATGTTACGAGACTCTGGATTATGACGCACTGACACACCTGTGCCTGGCATTCTTTAATCCGGATCCATCCAGCCTGGAGATTACTCACAAGTTCGACTCGGATGCTGAGGTGGCAGACATTATCAACCTGGCCCATACCAATGGAGTAAAGGTTATGGCATCCTACGGAGGATCCTCCGGCAAGACAATCTATACCCAGATTTTGCCCAGCTCCACCAAGAGGTCCCAATTGGTTGACAATATGATCTGGCATGCCCTGAACAACGACCTGGACGGTATCGACATTGACATCGAGGCCTCCAAAAGCTTCACGGACATTTGGGAGTACTATACGGACTTTATCACTGAACTGAGGCAGCGCTGCGACCAGGAGGGTCTTATCCTGACAACGGCTGTGGCAGAGTGGTATGGAGGAGCAATCGAGTCAGACACTCTCCGGATGTTCGACTTGGTTATGGTCATGGCCTATGACAACAGCGGTGCAAACCACTCCACCTATGAGGATGCGGTGGACATGTGCCAATACTTTGTGGGCAGAGGAGTATCCAGGACCAAGCTGGTTATGGGAGTTCCCTTCTATGGATACATTGCAAACACATCAATGGAAGGCTCCACAACCTACAAGGAAATCCTGGCTGCAGATTCCACTGCTTACAACAAGGACCTGAGCAACGGCATCGCCTACAATGGCATTCCAACTATCCAGAGAAAGTGCCAATACGTGAAGAACCATGGCTATGCAGGCATTATGATCTGGGAGGTAGGCCAGGATACGGATATCCGGCAATACTCCCTGCTGAACGCCATTAAGCTGGAACTGTACGGTTCTGCCGGCGCAAGATAGTATTCGCTGAGTAAACACAAGTAATAATAAACTGTCCCATAGCCTATGCTGTGGGCAGTTTTTGTTTGAGAAAGGGGAGAGAAATGTGGTAAAATCCAGGTGTAAACGGAGGTAATTATGTTTTATATAGGTTGTCATTTGTCTGCATCCAATGGCTACTTGGCTATGGCCAAAACTGCCGAATCCATAGGAGCCAACACATTTCAATTCTTCACCCGCAACCCCAGAGGGGGCCAGGCAAAGGCCATAGATCCCAGTGATACTGATGCCTTTGGCAAATACGCTGAGGAACTGGGCTTTGGACCTATTTTAGCCCATGCGCCATATACCCTTAATCCCTGTTCGGCGGATCCCAGAGTGCGGGAGTTTGCAAATATGGTATTTACCGACGACCTGCAGAGGCTGGAGTATACCCCGGGAGCCATGTACAATTTCCATCCGGGCAGTCATGTGGGCCAGGGTGTAGATGTGGGCATAGGGCTTATCGTGGATCAGCTTAACCGGGTTTTGCGTCCTGAACAGACCTCCACTGTGCTGCTGGAGACCATGGCGGGCAAGGGGTCCGAGATTGGCGGCAACTTCCGGGAGCTCAGGGAGATAATTGACGGTGTGGAGCTCCGGGACAGAATGGGAGTATGCCTGGACACATGCCACGTAAACGACGCAGGTTACGATATTGTGGGAGATTTGGACGGCGTGCTCACTGAGTTTGACAATGTGGTGGGACTCCATAGGCTCAAGGCTATCCATATCAACGACTCTATGAATCCGCTGGGTTCCCACAAGGACCGTCACCAGAAGATTGGCCAGGGATACATAGGAACAGATGCATTTGCCAGGATAATTAACCACCCGGCACTTAGGAATTTGCCCTTCTATCTGGAGACGCCCAACGAGCTCCCAGGGTACGCAGATGAAATTGCCATGCTCAAGGAATTGCGCAGCTAAAGCAGAGGAGAAGATGACAGCCCTGCCCTAGAGAAATGCGGTAATAGGGGAGAACCAGCGACCAGAGCTTGACATAAGACGACAAAAAGTCCTCTCTACAGTCAAAGGCAAGCCGGGAGCTGATAATACAGGTTTATAGGATGGGGTGCTTTCTCAACAGGGAGAGCACCTCTTGTTCTGTAGTGGCCTTAAAAGCTGCATCTCTGAGCTTGGCAGCACCGGGGCGGCCCTTGATATACCATGCGATATGCTTGCGCATCATCAGCAAGCCTCTCTCTCCGTATTTGTCAGTCAGCATGGTAAGGTGTCTGCAGGCCACGTCATACAGCTCCTCCTCACTGGGCAGGTAGCTGTTGTCGAATTTGTAAATGTCGAATGTGTCGGCATATCCGGAGTTGACAGCGGTTGCATAGTCGGACAGTAGCCGGCTCAATCCTCTGAATATAAATGGGTTGCCCTGGGCGCCGCGGCCTACCATGACTGCGTCGCATCCGGTGTGCTGTATCATGCGAACACCGTCAGAGGGCCTTGTAATGTCTCCATTGCCTATAACGGGAATGTCCACGGACTCCTTAACCCTGGCAATAATGTCCCAATCGGCCTTGCCGGAGTAGAACTGCTCTCTGGTACGTCCGTGGACAGTTACAGCAGCTGCGCCCGCCTCCTGAGCCATCTGAGCAAACTCGACGCAGTTGACGTGGTCTGCGTCCCAGCCCTTGCGGAACTTGACAGTTACAGGGGTTCCGGCGGCTGCATCTACCACGGCCTCTATAATGCGGGAGGCCAGGTCGGGGTTGCTCATGAGGGCGCAGCCTGCGCTGCCCTTGGTTACCTTGGGGGCAGGGCAGCCCATGTTTATGTCGATAATGTCTCCGTTGCCCGCGGCGGCAAGTCTGGCTGCGGTGCGGGCCATAGGCTCCGGCTCTCCGCCAAATATCTGGAGAGCCACAGGATGTTCGTCGGATAGTGTTTCGGTGATCTCGCAGCTCTTGGCACAGTTGTAGTCTATGCCCTTGGCGCTGGCCATCTCGGTGTAGATAAGTGCAGCGCCCTGTTCCCGGCACAGCTTGCGAAAGGGCATATCAGTAATGCCCGCCATGGGAGCTAAAAAGGCCAGTCCATTGACTCTGAAACTGCCAATATCCACATAGTTGTTCATGAATCAGACCTCCTGTGCCTGAAAATCCAGGGGCTGACCCGCTCTCCCCGTACCATGTAGGCTTGGGTGGCAATGCGAGCCATGGGTTCGTCCTTGTAGGAGTCTGAATAGAAGGCCTGGGGCACCGTATCTCCGTAGATTTCTCTGTAGCGGGCTACCTTGTTGCTTCCGTGACAATTGGCTCCGGAATATTTGCCCGTCTCAGGGTCTACCTTGGAGGCAATGAGGCTGCTGATGCCCAGACGACGGCAAATGGGCCGCAACAGGAATTCCGGGGAAGCGGATATGACCAGATCATCCTCTCGATGTGCGTCCAGATACCACTTGTGTATGCTGCAGCGTCCGCTGTCCCAAAACTCCTCCACGGCCTGTTCAACATCCGGAATATGCCGCAAAAACCGGAACATATACTCCTTGAAGCCGGTCTTGGATATGATTCTCATAGCCATACCCAATGCGGCAATGGCGGTTCCCGGCATAGTGAGCAGCACCTTGGGATGCCGGCCAATGCAATACTTGACGAAGGCTGCTGTGCTGTCTCCATGGGATATTGTGTTGTCAAAGTCGTATACGTTCATAAGCACCTCGCCGTAAATGATAATTGATTATGGACAAAAGGGCAAGGCTAACCCGCATTTCCATGAAAATAGACAAAAGGCCCCGGGCAATGTAAAATATGCTGCGGTACTTTTGGACTATCCGGGAGACCAATACGCAATCGAGGTAACTGCTATGAAATTATTGGTGGCATCCGACATTCACGGAGCGGCGGAATATATGGAGCACTTGCTTAACCGTATCAATGAGGAACATCCCCATAGGGTGATTCTCCTGGGAGATTTGCTGTACCACGGCCCCAGGAATAACCTGCCCGACAGCTACAACACCATGTATGTGGCCGCAATGCTCAACAGTATTGAGGTTCCGGTAATATGCGTCAGGGGCAATTGCGATGCCGAGGTGGATCAGGTTGTTATTGAGTTCCCAATTATGGCCGAATACGCTGTTGTGGACGATGGCAGACGCACCATTTACGCCACCCACGGACATAGCATGGACTGGTCCCGCAAGTTGTTAAAGGACCCCAGTCAGATTCTGCTCAGCGGACATATTCATATCCCGGGCATATGGTATGAGGAGAACTGCACCCGTATTAATCCCGGTTCAGTGGCGCTGCCTCGCAATAACACGCCCCACAGCTATGCAATATTGGAGGACGACTTGGTGGTCTGGAAGGACGTCGTAACCGGACGAAAGTTCCGAGAAGAGAAACTTTTGTCCAGTACCCAGTGAAGAGTTAAGAGTGAAGAGTGATGAGTGATGAGTGAATAGTTCTGGTCTCCACGTTCCTTTGCTCGATTAACTAAGCGGGGCA